>JAJBVF010000093.1 GCA_020859965.1 Clostridiales bacterium | reverse complement strand
GTTTAATACGGATACGCCGAAATATTATCTGTTAATTACGATAGACGGATATGATGGTGACGAAGAAATTAAGATTCAGGCCGGTGGCGTTTATTCCGGGACCACGGTACGAGATGTACAGACAATAAAAGAATTTGCGGATTTCACGAATCAGACGGAGTGGTCTCAGTATGCCAAATCTTTAAATTCTGAAGTGGATGCTCAGGTAGTGGAGCCGCTTGCATTGGATGAAAGCGCTGCAGGCAAGACGGTGACCTTCACGGGGGCAGCTTCGGCTTCCGGTGATACGATAACGATTACTCCTGTGGCAATGACAATCGAATAAAAGGAGGGACATTATGTTTGATAATTCAGATGTTGTTCTCCATTGTGAAAAAATAGATAAGATTTATCCCGGCACAAAGGCTCTTGACGGTGTATCTTTTGATCTTTTAAAGAAAAAGGTGAATGTTCTGATCGGGGAAAATGGTGCCGGAAAGTCAACCCTGATGAAGATGATTGCAGGCATTGAACAGCCCTCAGCCGGGAAAATGTACATGGATGGTGAGGAAGTCTATTTTAAAGATACGAACGCTGCGCGTGCAAAAGGAATTGGTATTATTCATCAGGAATTGAGCCTTTTTCCGAACATGACCGTATATCAGAATATTTTTATGGGGCACGAAAAGAAAAAGGGCATATTTCTGGATGACAAAGCTCATCTGGAAGGAGCAAAAAAAATCCTGGCCAGACTGGAGCATGAGATTTCGCCTGACACACTGGTTGGCGACCTGAGAGTCGGGCAGCAGCAGATGATAGAAATTGCGAGAAATCTGATTCAGGATGATCTGCGCGTGCTGATCATGGATGAACCGACATCCTCTCTTTCAGCTGCTGAAGTGAAAGTTTTGTTCAAAATCATGCGGGAGCTTTTAGAGGAAGGCATTTCGATTGTCTATATATCGCATCGTCTGGAAGAGATTATGGAAATCGGGGACCATGTGACTATTCTGCGGGATGGGAAATATGTGGCGGATGCCGACGTGAAAGACATAAACCTCAGCTGGATTGTGGAAAATATGGTCGGAAAGAACACTCAATATCATCGTTTTGAGCGTTCCATTGATCTTGCGAAAGCAGAGAAAGTGCTTGAGATCAAAGACTTAAGTCTTCCTAAGAAAGGCGGAGGATGGCTTCTGGATAATGTGAATATGTACCTGAAAAAGGGAGAGGTACTTGGAATTTACGGGCTTCTCGGAGCCGGGCGGAGTGAATTGTTTGAGTGCATCATGGGGATGCACCCGGAACACAGCGGAGAGGTAGTGTTCAAGGGGAAAACGATGAAGATCCGGAGTATTTCAGGGCAGATTGAGGATGGGTTCGCCCTTGTCCCGGAAGATCGTCAGATGCAGGGCCTGATCCAGTCTTTGGATATATGCAAAAATGCGTCGATTGCTTCCATGAGAAAATACCGCAGCGGAATCTTTCTGAACAATAAAAAAGAAGAAGCTGCGGTTGACGCACAGATCGAAGAGCTTCACATTAAGGTATCGGATAAACATCTTCCGATTCTGTCATTGTCCGGCGGCAATCAGCAGAAGGTAGTAATCTCGAAAGGCCTGATGACGCAGCCGACTGTCCTCCTCCTGGATGAGCCGTCCAGAGGAATTGATATTGGCGCCAAGACTGAAGTGTTTGAGATCATTCACGAACTTTCGGAAAAAGGACTTTCCATTATTGTGATTTCCTCTGAATTAAAGGAGATTATGGCGATCGCAGATCGGATTTATGTTCTGTCCAACGGAAAATGCACAGCGGAGCTGGCAGAGAACGAGATTAACGAAGATACGCTTGTACGCGCATCCTACGCCGGACTCGGAACCGGCGCGGGAGCATAGACAGGGAGGAGCAGCGATTCATGAAAGAAAAAAAAGTAAACAGTAATCAATTATTAATGACTATTTTAAAAGGCCGTACTTTTATCGTTCTGATCATTCTTATCGTCTTTTTCAGCATTGTAAAGAGCAATTTCCTGTCGGCATCTACCCTGACAATGGTTGCCAAACATGTAGCGCTGTATGGTATTTTGGGCCTTGGCATGACATTTGTGATCACGACAGGCGGCATTGACCTTTCGGTAGGATCCGTTGTTGGACTGATCGGTATGCTGGCAGGCGGCCTGATTCAGGAAGGACTGACGCTGAGCTTTGCGGGTGTGACACTGTATTTCAGCATTCCGGTTATCGTAATCCTGATGCTGATAACAGGATGTCTGATCGGTGCGGTCAATGGTCTGATTGTGACGAAGCTGAATGTGGCTCCATTCATCGCCACACTTGGAACTATGTATATCTGCCGGGGGTTTGCAAATCTTCGATCCGGCGGCGCGACATTTTCGAATATTTCCGGAAACGAAGGCCTTGGAAACACGGGATTTAAAATTCTGGGGAGTAACCTCGCAGGAATCCCTACGGGTGTTTATGTGTTTGCGGTTTTGGCTGTGATCGGTGCGATTCTGCTCCGCAAGGTGGATTTTGGGTGGCATGTTCTGGCAGTAGGCGGCAATGAGAAATCTGCCCGTCTTTCCGGCATCAAGGCAGACCGGGTTAAAATTCTGGTCTATATGATTTCCGGCTTCTGTGCTGCCTGGGTGGGTATGATCAATACAGCCCAGCTTTCTGCGGCACATCCGGCGTCCGGCGATGGATGGGAGATGAATGCGATTGCAGCCACCGTACTGGGCGGTACATCTATGGCAGGCGGATCCGGAACAATTATTGGGACTGTGGTCGGCGCGTTTGTAATCGGCGTGATCAACGATGGCATGACCATGTGTGGTGTATCTGAATTCTGGCAAAAGGTGATTCGCGGCTGCGTGATCATTCTGGCGGTAGTCATTGACCAGACACAGAGAAATCTACAGGCAAAAATGGCGCTTCAGGCGAGAAATGAAAACAAATAGAGAATTTGGGACAGCCTTGTCCAATGACATATTTCAATATCAGTACACACCCAAATATATTTGATACAGGAGGATTTTGAAATGGCGAATATTAAGATAGGCTACGCTCCGACCAGACGCAGTATTTTCAGCGCACCGGATGCAATTAAATACAGAGGACTTACAGCGAAAAGACTTACAGAGCTGGGGATCGATTTCGTAGATATAACAGATATAAACGAAGAAGGTCTTCTCTATAATGACGATGACCGTGTTAAAATTGCGGAAAAATTTAAAGCGGAAAAAGTGGATGGCCTTTTCCTTCCGCACTGCAACTTTGGAACGGAATTTGAGTGTGCTCGTCTGGCAAAGGACCTTAACGTGCCGGTCCTTCTCTGGGGTCCTCTCGATGAACGGCCGGAGCCGGATGGGGTTCGTCTGCGTGATACCCAGTGCGGACTGTTTGCAACGGGGAAGGTGCTTCGGCGCTTCCGAGTACCGTTCACCTACATGACAAACTGTCGGCTGGAGGATCCTGTATTTGAACGTGGACTCCGGGATTTCCTCGCAGTGTGCAACGTGGTCAAAACCTTTAAAAATATCCGAATCCTTCAGATTTCAACAAGACCGTTTGAATTCTGGTCGACAATGTGCAATGAAGGTGAGCTGCTTGAAAAATTCAACATTCAGCTTTCACCGATCCCGATGCCGGAGCTGACCGACCAGGTGAAGATTGCGAAAGAAGAGGGCACGGAAGTAGCGAAAGTGATGGAATACTGCCGTACCCACATGGAAATCAAAATCAATGATAAAGAACTGGAGAATGTAGCGGCCCTGAAGGTGGCGATGAAACGTCTCATTGAAAAATACGGTTGTCAGGCGGGCGCGATTCAGTGCTGGAATCAGCTTCAGTCCGAACTTGGCATCATGCCCTGTGCGGCAAACGCACTTTTAAATGAGGAAGGGATTCCGATCGTATGTGAGACGGATATTCACGGCGCGATCACTGCGCTGATGGTGGAAGCAGCAGGCATGGGCGAACAGAGAAGCTTTTTTGCAGATTGGACGATCCGTCATCCGGACATCCCTAACGGTGAGCTTTTACAGCACTGCGGACCATGGCCGATTTCCGTAGCTCGTGAAACACCGAAGCTGACTTACCCGCTGGCATTTGATCATCCCGGCAGTATCACGGCGGAAGCAAAGCACGGAGACGTGACACTTGCCCGTTTTGACGGAGACGGCGGAGAATATTCGCTGCTTCTGGGCAATGCAAAGGGTGTGGATGGACCGAAAGGCATGGGAACTTATCTCTGGGTAGAAGTCGAAAATATCAAACGCCTTGAGGCAAAAATCGTGGAAGGTCCGTACATTCATCATTGTGTCGGTATTCACAGAAACATTGTGCCGGTCTTGTATGAAGCATGCAAATACATAGGCGTTAAGCCGGACCTGTATGATCCGATTGAGGAAGACGTTAAGGCCTATTTAAGAGGAGAGTGAGATCATGGAAAACCTGAAAGCAAAAGCATATGATCTGAGAAAAGATGTAATTAATATGATTATGGCGGGGAAAGGAGGACATATCGGCGGAGATATGAGTGTGATGGAAATCCTTACAACACTGTATTTTAAAGAAATGAATATCTCGCCGGAGAATATGGACAGCCCCGACCGTGATCTGTTCGTCATGAGCAAGGGTCATTCCGTGGAAGCACTGTATGCGGTACTGGCAGCGAAGGGCTTCTTTCCGATTGAACAGGTGATCCGTGAATTTTCAAAATTCGGTTCAAAATTCATCGGCCATCCGAATAATAAACTGCCGGGCATTGAAATGAATTCCGGCTCCCTGGGACATGGGCTTCCGGTCTGTGTCGGAATGGCACTCGCCGGGAAAATGGATAAAAAGGATTATCGTGTGTATACCGTGATGGGAGACGGTGAACTGGCGGAAGGCTCTGTCTGGGAAGGCGCTATGGCAGCCAGCCACTACAAACTGGACAATCTCTGTGCGGTGGTAGACCGCAACAGGCTGCAGATTTCGGGTAATACGGAGGATGTAATGCATCACGATGACCTCTGCGCACGTTTTTCCAGTTTTGGCTGGAATGTGATCAGCGCAGATGGAAATGATATCGATGCTCTGTATGAGGCGTTTGAGACAGCAAGGACGGTGAAAGGATGCCCAACGGTGGTCATCGCAAATACAACCAAGGGATGTGGGTCGGCTGTGATGGAAAATAAAGCCGGCTGGCATCATAAAGTGCCGACGCAGGAGGAATATGAGCAGATTATGAAGGATCTGGATGCACGTCGGGCGCGTCTCATCAGCTAAGGCATATCTTTGGGATGGATTTCAGACAACAGGAAGGGAGAGTTGATCATGAATAAAATACCGAATCGCCAGGCCATTTGTGATGTACTGATGGAGCAGGCGAAAACGGATAAGGATATTGTGGTACTGTGCAGTGATTCCAGGGGAAGTGCTTCCCTGACGCCATTTGCGAACGAATACCCGGAGCAGTTTATAGAAGTTGGTATTGCTGAGCAGGATCTTGTAAGTATTTCCGCAGGGCTGGCGAAATGTGGGAAAAAGCCGTTCGCGGCTTCTCCGGCGAGCTTTTTATCGACCAGGAGTTATGAACAGGCGAAGGTGGATGTGGCTTATTCAAATACGAATGTAAAGCTGATCGGAATCAGCGGAGGAATCAGCTATGGAGCGCTTGGCATGAGCCACCATTCCGCTCAGGATATTGCTGCGATGGCGGCTATCCCGAATATGAGAGTTTATCTGCCGAGCGATCGTTTTCAGACAGAAAAACTGATTCGCATGCTTTTAAAAGATCAGAAGCCGGCCTATATCCGCGTTGGAAGAAATGCAGTAGAGGATATTTACAGCGAGGAAAACTGCCCGTTTGAGATGGACCGGGCTGTGGTTATCTGTGAGGAGGAAATGCGTGCTTCCGCATCTGCTCATTTTGAAGATACAGATGTAGCGATAATTGCCTGCGGCGAGATGGTAAAACCTGCCTGCGGTGCGGCTGAGTTATTGAAGAAACAGGGGATTCGTGCGACGGTTCTCGATATGTACTGCGTAAAGCCGCTTGATGAAGCGGCAGTCATCCGGGCAGCACAGAGCGCAAAGGTTGTGCTGACAGTGGAAGAGCATGCACCTTTTGGCGGACTTGGCTCCATGGTATCTCAGGTGGTTGGGCGCACGTGTCCAAGGAAGACGGTGAATCTTTCCCTCCCGGATGCTCCGGTGATAACAGGTACTTCGAAGGAGGTATTTGATTATTATGGACTGAACACGGAAGGAATCGCAAAGACGGCGGCAAAGCTGCTGGAAGAAGCCTGAGCAGAGCGGAAGCAGGACTGGAAAACGGGCGGGTGTAAAATGAAGAATGCCGCCTGGTGAAAAATCGGAGGATGTGGTTATGCTGAAAGGAAATGGTACGGAGCTCTGTAGTGCAGAGCCCCATGATAAGGACTATATCATCAGCGTGGATCAGAGTACGCAGGGAACAAAAGCGCTCCTGTTTGATAAGGATGGAAAGCTGCTTAGGCGGGAAGACCTGCCTCATCGGCAGATCATCAATGAGCTGGGCTGGGTTTCGCATGATCCGGAAGAAATTTATGAGAATACTGTGCAGGTGGTTCGCCGCCTGCTGCAGTCTTCCGGAGTCGCTCCGGAGCGTGTGGCAGTGCTTGGGATCAGCAATCAGCGGGAGACGTCTCTGGTGTGGGAAAGGTCGAGCGGCCATCCGATCGCGGACGCAATCGTCTGGCAGTGCTCTCGCTCGGAAGAGATTTGCGAGCGCGTGAGGGCACAGAAATCGAATGGAAGAATAGAAGAGAGCATCCGTCGGAAAACCGGTTTGAGGCTCTCGCCCTATTTTCCTGCGTCTAAGCTGGCATGGCTGCTGGAAAATACAGAAGGCGCAAAAGAAAAAGCCGCACGTCATGAACTCTGCATGGGAACGATTGATACCTGGCTGATTTTTAAAATGACGGGCGGTGTTTCATATAAGACAGATTATTCCAATGCGTCCAGAACGCAGCTGTTCAATATTTTCGACCTGAAATGGGACAGGGAAATATGTGAACTGTTTGGCATTGCTCCGGAAGACCTGCCTGAGGTATGTGATTCGGACAGTCTGTTTGGCGAGACAGACCTGGAAGGAACTTTTCCCTGCCCGATTCCAATCCACGGCGTATTAGGAGATTCTCACGGAGCGATGTTCGGCCAGGGCTGTCTGGAAAGAGGCATGATTAAAGCTACTTACGGGACAGGCTCTTCTATTATGATGAATATCGGCGAAACACCTGTGCTGAGCGATCATGGAGTTGTGACTTCCCTCGCATGGGGGATGGGCGGACGAGTGAATTATGTGCTGGAAGGAAATATAAACTATACCGGAGCGGTAATCTCCTGGCTGAAAGATGACGTAGGCCTGATTCGTTCCGCGGGAGAAACTGATGGTATCAGCAGCGCGGCTTTGCAGGACGATGGTTTGTATTTTGTTCCCGCTTTTACGGGATTGGGGGCACCGTACTGGGACAGCGCGGCTACCGGTTCACTTTCCGGAATTACACGGACGACCGGAAAAAATGAAATTACACGTGCCTGTGTGGAATGTATTGCTTACCAGATCAGTGATGTGGTTGAAGCTATGAGTGCGGATGCGCAGATTCCGGTACAGGAGCTTCGTGTAGACGGCGGGCCGACCCGGAACAAAT
>JAJBVF010000028.1 GCA_020859965.1 Clostridiales bacterium | reverse complement strand
TGTTTATCCTTATTTATTCTACCCCTTCGGGTCGGTGACCACATAACTGCTGTGCATCTGCAGCAGATTCGGTTTTAACCAGAACCTTGTCTTGCCGCTGCCGGAACCGCCGACGATCAGAACATTCTTATTCCGGGCGTTCGCTGGATTCTTTGGCCGGTTCGACATCATCAGCCGCTCGGTCTTTGTGAGAATGATATTATCCTCAAATTTCGGGGCCATAAATGGCTCGATGTCCTTTGCCGTTCCCCACCGGGCAGAACCATATTCCATGTTGGTGCGGAATTTCTTTGCGTTTTTCCCTTTCAGATAGACCGCAAGCCACAGGGCAGCGCCGCTCAGAAGTCCAATCAGCAAATCAAATGGATGGAGACTTGGCAGCGGATTTCCAAAAGCGGCAGGAAGAGAAGCCATAAGGCCGAGGATCTTTTCTCCTGTCGTCTCACCTGCCGCAAGCCGCCACGCCTCGCCCAGATTGGTCGCAATAAGGCCCATCAGAAAATAGGGCAAAAATTTAGCCAGGAGCTTTGTGATTTTTTCCTTACTCATAAATCACGCTCCTGACTTTTCTGACGTATCCTGTTCGGGATGGATGCCGTAAGCGCAATCAGCTTCGAGAGCTGTTTTCTCACGCTCGGACGCTTCGACCTCTGCATTGTCTGTGCGGAATATTCTTTGTAGGCTGCTGTCAGCGCATCCGCATCACGGGCTTTAAAAAAGACGGTATACCGAGGCGGACTGACTGATGAATCTTTCCGGATGGCAAAATCCACACCGTACTTCTTAGCCACCTTTTCAAACCCTTTCAGCTCTGTTTCCGCAATCGGTATCGTGGAAACGCCCTGATTCTGCCCGACCAGCTCCCGCACTGTCTGTTTTCCGTGCGGAACCTCGGCCGCTTTCTGGCTGTTCTTCACCTTTACCTTAGAACGGTGGTTCAGATAAAGCCGGACACCATTCATGACCGTCCGGACTGACAGCTTTGACGTGCTGATTGCCAGGTTGACCGCCTTGTTTTCTACTTCCTCCTGCATCCTTCATCATCTCCTTTCCGGGCCGGAAGAAAGTATGCTTTTCCTTCATTTCCGGCAATTCAGCCGGCATAAGGACGCCGCATATAAAAAGCACAGCGCTGTCACAGAGATACCGGTGATGGCTGTGCTCGTTTCATGTCTGTTGATTTTTCTTTTGCAGCGCCCTCTTTCGGCTCATCCCTGATTGGCAGGGCCATTATGCTCCGCCCCATCTTCACGAAAGTCTCCGGATAATGGAAACGCTTTTCATATTTTTCCATCTGCTCCGGTGTGAGGGAGCAATAATCTTCCTCGCCCAGACCAACCACAAGAAAATCACCGGTGAGGATGTCATACATCTGTCCGTCTGCATCACGGAGAGCGCGGTTCAGGGACAGTCCAATGTTCTTTCCCTGTTCATTACAGATGATCCCGACATCCTCATCATCCAGATACACTTCCTCAATATCTCCTCCCACTGCCGCCTGAAGATCCTCCAGCTCCGAGCCGACCTGATAAGGAATGGGAACTTTTCCCGGCTTTACCAGAAGTACATCCAGTTTGCTTCCCTCACGGGTTATTTCCCTGCCCTCATCACTTTTAAAATCAACATCTGAAAAATTATCCGCATCAAGCACATATTCCGAGTTGTAGTAACCCTGCCTGACCTTTTCCTCTGCTTCTTCCTTTGAATCAGCTTTCATGGAAACTGTTTTTTCCAGAGTCTCCTTGATCGTGACATCATATTCCTTCATGGGTTCCTCCTTTCCCTGTTTACTCTGACTGCCTGGTCCATGAATCACAGCGATACATCCTGTGATGAAACTGGTCTGGACTTTGGTTTCTGCCGGCTCTGATCTGCTTTTTCAGCTTTTTCGCTGAATGCCTTTAAATCGCCCAGAACCGAGTGGCCTGGCTCTGTCCGTTCCTGCTTTCTGCTTTCATATTTTTCCGCAAATTCAAACACTCTTTCCCGGCTGTCATAATGATAGACCTTATCTGACAGTTTTTCTCCTGAAGGGATCGAATCCTTATTTATTCCACGGACAACATTCTCCAGATTTCTCCAGTTCTGTTCACCATCATCCGGAAGCATCATAACCTCATTTACAGAAGACGGGAAAATATAAAAATCGCCATTCAATTTTTCAGAAGCCTTATCCATAAATTCCGGATAAGCGATCACAGATGCCCCTTTTCTTCCAGACAGGTTTGTAGCCATATAAAGAGAAAACCCATATTCCGCTTCCTGTTCCGGTATTTCCAGAAGTGCCGGCATACCCAACATGTCTGACATCCTTTCCATTATTTCTTTCACGGTCAGGATACAAAGCGGCTCTTTTCTGCCAGCAGTTTCCAATGCGTCATGATGCAGCTGCTCCGGCGTTATCCCGTATCTCTCCAGCATCTTATTGGTAAAAAGAATGTCAGCCATCAGTTCGTTATCATCACCGTTTATTCGGATTCGGTATATCAGCGAGAGATCCTCCATATCATGACGGGGAATCCCTTTCAGAAATTCCTTATTCTGGTCACGGTTAATCAAATCTACAGTCAGCATCCCTTTCACCGTCTCATAGCTGTCAAGCACCCCATATTCCAAATAATCCATCCGGCACCCGCTCTCTTTCTCTGTTCAGAGCCGGATTGCCGGAAGATCACGCCCATCCGCGCAAAGTGTAATGGCATTTTCCTCGGCATACTGGAAAATTTCATAAATATCCCCGCCTGACAGCGACCACAAATCTCCGTCCGGGTCCTCGGAACAGATCACGGCATTGCCAAACAGAAAAACCTCCTTGCCCAGCTTGATTATTTTATTCTCAGGGAAATAAAGCGTCAGTCCGCTTTTTCCAAAATCAACCGGCACAAAGCTGTCGGCAAATTCCGGAATCTTTTCGCAGGCCTCCCCATAAGTCAATACTTTCGGAGCACTGCCGGGGCAGAGCATCATGACAATCATTTCCGCCTCATCCTTTTCATCTTCCATGTCCATGCAGACATCTGCACCGGCATCCAACATTCCATCCGTTAAAAGAATGTTGATATTCAGATCACCTTCAATGTTAAGATTCATTCAATTTTTTCCTCCTTCGATTGTTTCTTTGAAAATAAAAAAAGCAGCGTACATACCTCCTTTCCGGAGCCAGTTCCGCTGCCTGTTAATTAAAGCATTTGATCCTGATTTTTCTGTTTTTTCCGCTGCCATTGTTCCAGCAGTCTTATGATGGTTTTTTCCATCTGCTGCGGCGTATATGACTTTGGAAAATACTTCCGAAGCTCATCTGCCTTAAAAACCACACGATCCGGGTCGCCTTTCTTCTCCTCGTTCATCGTGCTGCACATAAAATCCATCGAACACCCACTGTCCTGACTCTGCTTTTTCAGCCGCTGTGCCTGAGAGAGAGACGGTGTTGCCTGTGCGTAGTCCATCGCTTCCAGAAACTGCTTCTGCTCGTCTTTACTCAGGTAAGACAGCTCCACAGCGGGATTTAAAGCGATTTTCTTTTCATCCACCATGTCCATCAATTCGGGAATCAGTTCAGTCAGACGGATATAACGATGAACCTGTTTATAACTTTCTCCTGTCCCTTCAGCGACTTTTTCTGCGGATAACTTCGACTTCTGGACAAGTTGTCCAGAAGTTAAATCCGTCCTTGCTCCCTGATGTTTTATGGCATCCAGCTTCATCTTATAGGCCCACGCCCGCTCACTCGGCAGAATCGTTTCTCTTTGAAGATTCGAATCCACCATGGCGATGATTGCTTCATCATCATCCATCTCACGGACAATGACCGGCAGAGTTTCCAACCCGACAAGCTGCGCCGCATGATGTCTCCGATGTCCGGAAACAATCTCGTAACCACCGTCCGGATCAGGGCGGGCGAGAAGCGGCGAGATCACACCAAACTGGGAAATGCTTTCCATCGTCCTTGTCATAGCTTCATCGTCCACCACGCGGAACGGATGCCCCTCAAATGGGTGAAGTTCTGATATGGGAATCTTCTGAATCTGTTCCCGCGTCGCAGCTTCACGGCTTTCTTCCGTGGAAAAAATATCATCGTAGCTGCTCAATGCGATGTTTGCGCCTTTTTTCGGCAATATCCACCACCTCCGTTGTCAGACTCCGATAGGCGGCGGCTACTTTTCCTTTCGGGTCATGTTCATAAATACTTTTCCCCTCGGCACTGATTTCCGCAGCCCGTACAGAGCGTGGTATTTCCGTGTCAAAGATATTCAGTTTTTCTCCGTAGGTCTCCCGAATCAGACTGGCGATTTCCTTACTGTAATTAGTCCTGCCATCTACCATGGTCAGCAGGATTCCCTCAATTTTCAGTTTGGGATTGATCTGTCTGCGAACCTTGTTCACTGTCTGTAAAAGCTGTTCAAGACCTTTGGCAGACAAATATTGGGTACACACAGGTATTAGAACATTGTCCGCCGCCGCAAGTGCATTGACAGTCAGCATCCCCAGGCTCGGCATACAATCAAGAAGAATGTGATCATACTGATAACGCACCGTGTCCAGGTATCGGTTCAGCGTACTTTCACGGCTCATGGCATTTACCAACGACACTTCCAGACCTGCCAGACTGATATTCGCCGGCATCAGGTCAACCCCTTCTTTATGATGGAGAATGCCCTCACCCGGACTGACCGGCTCATCACTTACCATCTTCATCATCATGTCAGACAACGTGACAGGCAGATCATCCGGCTGCGGATAACCCAGACTGATGGTCAGACTTCCCTGCGGATCATCATCAACCAGCAGCACTTTTTTGCCCTCACTGGCAAGGCCAATGCCCAGATTCTCACAAGTGACCGTTTTTGCTGTCCCCCCTTTCTGATTGACGACCGCCGTTACCGTTGCTCTTTTTGAAATTTTCATCACCCCCTGTCTTGATTTCTTTGGAATGATCTGGGCTATACAGAAGAATCAGCAGATATATTTTCATCTGCCGCTAACCAATTCTTTCACCAGCTTCTGCTTATCCTGCCCGATTTCCGTGCGCCGGTCCTTTCCGCGCACCTGTACCGGTGTGCAAAGCTCCAGTATCCGGCTGTAAATCCTCGCATGAAAAACTTCATCAGCATTCCGAATATCTCCGATTGTCAGATTCGTCGTAACAATCAGCGGTTTCCCTGCTTTGTATCGTTCATCAATCACTGCATAAACCTGTTCCAGCGCGTAATCTGTATTCCGCTCAATACCGAGATCGTCGATAATCAACAGATCAAAGGCAGACAGCGAAGCAATATAACGATACCGTTCCTCTGAATACATGGCTCCCATCTGATTGAGGATTTTCGAGAAGTTTGTCATAAGCACCGGTACTCCGCGATCCAGTAATTCATTGGCAATGCAGGCAGCAGCGAACGATTTTCCCGTCCCGACATCACCCCAGAGCAGCAACCCAAGATTGTTCGCTTTGGCATTCGTCCAACTATCCGTATATTTCTTTGCGGTTCGTATAACCGGGCTGTCATCCGCCTTGTCAAAAGTCCAGTCAAGCAGCGCCTTTTCCTGTATCCCCGTCGCTTTCAGACTCATGATCCGGTTAAGTCTTGTTGTTTCCTCCAACTTTCTTTCATACGCTTCCTGATCTTCTTTCCGGCACCGACACATACAGGAGACAATCCGCTCCATTCCTCCCACTCTGATCCTGCACTGCGTAGGAGTATTGCATTTTTTACAGTAAAAAAGACCGTCCTCTCCGACATACTCTCCATCGGATGGGGCGGTCTTTGTGTACCGTTTGAAGAACGCTGCTAAAACATCACTCACAGGCTTTCTCCTTCCTCACATCTGTAATTGTCGTGGCTGTATTTTCTTCCTCCATTCTGTTGCCGCTCACGCCTTGCCCAGCATCGGATTGTTGCCAGATGGTTCTTATAAGACTTCCCTGTGGAAGCCATATACTCTGACAGCCGTTCAATCCACTGTTCATAATCCCGCGGAAACTCTTTCTGCAAAGTAAGAAAATCAGAATCATTCAAGAGAACATTCTGATACGCACCATGTCGATGCCGCGGCTCTCTTTCACTCTCTCTATCTATTAAATCAGTATTTATTATTTCTTTACTTAATACTTCTTTAATTAATTGTGTGCGATTTTCCTGCGCAGGTTTTTCCTCCGCTGGATTTTCCTGCGTTGGATTTTCCTGCGCTGGATTATCCAGTGTTGGATTTTCCGCTTCTGGACTCTCCAGTGTCAGATTTTCCAGTGTTGGATTTTCTGCTTCTGGATTCACGAATGCCTGAATTCCAGGTGGCGCGCTTCCTGCTTCCTCATCATCCAAAAGCAGATTTCTGCTATTGGCTTTCCGGCTTTTGGTTTCTGTGGCCGCTCATAAATGACATAAACATTATCCCGAAGCAGTCCCTTTTCATCGCGTCTCCGTTCACGATGGAGATAGCCTTTTTCCTCCAGTTCTTTAAGTCCGGAAGCTATACCGCTTCGTCCCTCCTTGCAAATAGCCACAAGGCCGTTGACACTGTAAATCCAGCTTTCCGGCAGACTTAAAAAGAGGGACAGCAGCCCTTTCGCTTTCAGCGACAGATCACCATCCCGAAGATGGTAGTTACTCATGGTTGTATAACCCGTGTTTTTCTCAATGCGGATCACCGGCATACATCATCACCTCCTACAATAATTTCGGCCAGTTCCGCCAACATCGCACAAATGCAAAATACGCTTTCATTTCAGCCGCAGGAGGTTCGCTTCTTTCGTATTTCTGCTATCGCATCAGCTGTACACCAGCCAATGCAGGGAGTGCCTTTGCTGTATGGGCATTGATAGCACTTGTCATTCACTATTTGCTCCTGCCGGATGATATAATAACAGTTTCTTATTCCGCCGAGCTGACAGCCATCTTTACCGTCCCATAAGAAACAGTATCGGCAGTCCTTCGGCTTGTCCCTCGCGTACTGTACCGGTACGTTTGCTGCTTCAATCATTTTCGTGTCACCTCCAATCTTCCTCTTGGGATAATTTTGAGCACAGGCATTTTTTGCCAATACTTACACGCATGAACCAGGTTCTGGTGCAGCTTTGCCCGCAAAATTCCCTTGCCCGGCTCTGCGCATAAAAAACCCGCCACAGATTCCGTTTTTTATCACACGGAACAGGACGGGTATGTAAGCTTCTAACACAGGCTTATACTCTGTTAGAAAATTCATTATTTCATTAGACGGATGCTTTGATACATCTAAAAATTTTAGACAGCTTTGATTCCATAATTCTTTGCATTACAGACGTGCAGGATTGAACAGTAATGACACAGTTTGCATTTTAATAAAAATACAGTGTCTACCTTTTTTAGATGGAATACCGTGAAAAAAGCGCTTCATTTCAAATATTAGAAAAACGGCCTTTTTCATTAGACAAAATCCTTCACTTTTCTAAAAATATTAGACGGAATTATGTAGATTAAATCAGAAATGGTTTTCTGAAAACAAAGAAATGCGGAGGTTCTTTCTTCGTTCTCTTCTAACGAAAAATTTTTTCCTTCCGCATTTTTATGACGCGTCCCTGGCGGGATTCGAACCCACGGCCTTTCGCTTAGGAGGCGAACGCTCTATCCTGCTGAGCTACAGAGACTTGCGAAAAAACCTTTGATTTACAAGGATTTTTTCACTTATGAAATCCCTTTCGGGAGAACATTTTTATC
>JAJBVF010000208.1 GCA_020859965.1 Clostridiales bacterium | reverse complement strand
GTGATGCCCAGCTTTTCCGCATAGGAAAAGCCCAGACGCGGCGAGATCTCTGTGATGCAGCGGACTGCGACTACGTTGATGGAACGCGTGATTGCCTCACGGATCGTGACGGTTCCGCTGTAATCGGTGATATCCCAGTTGCTGACGGTGGTGCCGTCCTCGTATGCAAAGGGCTCGTTTTCGTAGAGAGTAGCGAGCGTTTGTCCATCAGCGTCAAGTGCGGGGGTATAAGCGGTCAGGATTTTGAATGTGGAACCGGGCTGGCGCGTAGCGCCGGTGGCCCGGTTCAGAGTGAGGCTGGCAGTCTTTTCGCCGCGGCCGCCTACGATGGCTCGGACAAAGCCAGTTTCCTGTTCGATCAGGACGAGAGAGGCCTGCGGCTGTGGTGTGAGCGTCAGACGCTCTGAGAGTGTGGCTCGGTCGTTTTCTGTTGTTGTTTCTTCCGTCGCTCCGGTATCGGAATTCGCGTTATTTTCTGTGTCTGCTGTTACATCTTTTGCGAGATCGTTGTTTGAATTTGTATTATCGTCCGTATCTTCAGTTGAACCATCTGTCGGTTCGGTGCCCATGTCTGCGTTATTTTTGCTGTCCGTCATCGCGGCTTCGTCTGCCTGAGCAGTTGTGTTCACACCGCTCAGGACATACTCCCGGAATGCATCCGCATAGTTCTGTGCTTCCGCCTGCGTCCCGCACAGAAGATCGAAAGAGGAATCACCGGTATTACGGACGTAGGCGCGCAGCGCTTCTGAGCCGTATGTGGTCGTTGAACCGTCTGCCTCCTGCACGCTGAGAGAGTAGTCTATCCCATATTGAGTGCCTTCCGGGAAATTTGCCAGATTCCGGAATTCTTCATCGCAGATTTCCTGCAGTTTTGTGTCCTGTGCTGTGTAGATGCGCAGGCCGCCGCTGTACACGGCTTGTGAGGCCTGCTCTTCGGAATAATTCAGTTCAGACATCAGCAGTTCAATCACCTGTTCGATCAGTGCGTCTTCGTAATAGGTGTAAACAGAATCCGCTTCATAGGATTCGTTGTAAGCATGGATGCGGGTGTAGACGTCATCTTCCAGCGCTTCCATCCGTTCTTCATGGGTAATGTAACCCTGCTCTTCCATATAGCGCAGGATCAGGCGCTGCCGCGTCTGATTGGCTTCCGGATAATCGATTGGACTATAGCCGGAAGGGTTTTGGGGTATCGCTGCGAGCACTGCAGATTCTGAAAGAGTCAGGCCGGAAACGTCTTTGCCGAAATATCTTTGGGAGGCGGCTTCCACACCGTAACAGCCGGAACCGAGGTTGATGGTGTTCAGATAATCCTCGAGAATTTCTTCTTTTGAAAGCTGCTTTTCGAGCTGGAGCGCCAGATATTGTTCCTGGACTTTCCTGGCGAAACGGTCCGCAAATGAATTCTCCTGCGTCCATTCGGTAAAGACATTGTTTTTGATAAGCTGCTGCGTGATGGTGCTTGCTCCTTCTGAGAAAGAGCCGCTGGTAATGCCGTTCCGGAAGGCACGGGCGATGCCGCGAAAATCGATACCATTGTGCTCGTAAAAGCGGGAATCTTCAATGGCAATGACTGCATGGATCAGTGAATCCGGAATTTCGTCAAGTGATACAATATCGCGGTTGGATTCGGAAAGAGACAGCCTGCGCAGTTCATTCCCATCCGCATCGCAGATCCAGGTGGCAGATCCGGAGGGTGAGACATTGATGGAATCAATGGCAGGAGCAATCGCGATCAATCGCCAGATCAGAAGAAAGAGTGCGAGAATAAGTACAAGTGAGGCAATGACGGCTCCCAGTCCGATTTTTTTCCAGGGAGTTTTTCTGAATGCCTGCCGGAAAAATTCCCCCGGGCTCTTTTTTTCCGCCGATCTGTTTCCTTCCATAAAACCTGTTCCTTTCCTGTTTTTCCTAGTATTTTCCGGAAAACCAGATTTTATACGGTTGCTATTCCCCGGATTTTGCAGTAAGATAACCTGTAAGAATTTTGCGGCGGCGCAAAAGTATGGAAAGCAGAAATGGAGAGATAAATGAAGATTATATATGAGGGCGGCGAAGCCGAGATTGTCGAAAAAAAATCCCGCTTTATTGCGACGATCCGGCCAGTCGACAGTGAGGAGGCAGCGCTGGAGTTTATAGCCGCCACGAAGAAAAAATACTGGGACGCGCGGCACAACTGTTTTGCGTATGTAATCGGGGAACGGCAGGAGCTGCAGCGATGCAGTGACGATGGGGAACCGCAGGGGACGGCCGGAAGGCCGATGCTGGATGTGCTGCTTGGCGCGGATGTTCACAACATGGCAGTGGTAGTGACGCGCTATTTTGGCGGAGTTCTTCTTGGGACGGGGGGCCTGGTGCGCGCGTATTCGAAGGCGGTGCAGGAAGGCCTGAAGAACAGTGTGGTTCTGGAAAAGCAGGAAGGAATCAGCCTCCTGATTCAGACGGATTATAATGGTGTCGGGAAAATACAGTATCTTCTTGGGCAGAGAGGTATTCCGGTACTGAATTCAGAATATACAGATATAGTAAGGCTGCGTGTACTTGTTCCCAGGGAACGGGCTGCAGCGCTGATGGAAGCTGTGACAGAGGGCACGGCAGGCCGTGCGGAATTTCCGGAAGAAGAGCCGGTCAGATATGCGCTGCTCGATGGCGAGGCGATTTTGTTTCCGGCATAACGAAAACAATTGCCGGATCATTGCAGATAGATGCGGGAAAAGTCCGCCAGGCGGGTATAGACACAGAAAAGAGGTTTGAGATATGGAGTATATGAGGGGAGACTGCCGGGCGTCGATCGGCGTCTTTGATTCCGGCGTGGGCGGGCTGACTGTCGCCCGTGAGATTATGAGAAATCTGCCGAAGGAACATATTGTATATTTTGGCGATACAGCGCGTGTGCCCTATGGCAGCAAATCAAAAGATACGATTGTCCGTTATTCCCAGCAGATCATTCATTTCCTGAGGACACAGGAGGTTAAAGCGATCGTGATCGCCTGCAATACTGCGAGTGCGCTGGCACTAGATGAAGTGGAGAAGGAGCTGGATATTCCAATCATCGGAGTGATCCGTCCGGGAGCGCGTGTGGCAGTGACCTCGACCAGCAACCGCAGGATCGGGGTGATTGGGACGGAGAGCACGATCAACAGCCATATGTACAAAAAACTGATTTATGAGCAGGATCCTTCGATTACTGTCTATGAAAAAGCGTGTCCGCTGTTTTGCCCGCTTGTCGAGGAAGGCTGGCTGAAGGATCCGGTCACAAAAGAGGTGGCGCGGCGTTATCTGGACGAATTGCTGAATAAAGACATAGACAGCCTGATTCTTGGCTGTACACATTATCCGCTTTTGCGCTCCCTGATCCGGGAGCTGGTTGGCGATTCGATTACGTTGGTGAATCCTGCGTATGAGACGGCAAAAGAGCTGGGAGAGCTATTGGAGCGGGAAGGACTTGCAAATCCGGATATGCCGGAAGAGCCGCTGACTGCGGAACCTTATCGTTTCTTTGTGAGCGATATGGCAGATAAATTCGGCAGCTTTGCAAATTCAATCCTGCCTTACGACATCGAGACGATACAGAAGATTAATATTGAGGAATATTGACATGACAAAAGATGTACTGGTAAGTGTAAAAGGACTTCACAGCGTAAAAGGAGCGGATTCTCATACCGGTCCGGCCGGGAATAAGAATCCGGGTCAGGACGAAGATGACACGGTCGAACTCATTTCCGCAGGGAAGTATTATTTCCGCAATGGCAAGCATTACGTAGAATATGAAGAGCTGGAAGAAGAAACAAATACAGTGATCAAAAACCGCATCACTCTGCGGGATCGCCATCTTGAGGTGATCAGAAAAGCCCCTTTCCAGACAAAGATGATCTTCGAGGAAAATACAAAAAATACAAGCTGGTATAATACACCGGTCGGCAGTATGCTCGCTGGTTTTGATGTAAATGAGATGCAGATAAGAGAGAGCGACGATCTGATCGAAATTGGGGTCGATTATGCGCTGGAGATTAATTATGAGCATGTCTCAGACAGCCATATACAGATTCGCATTATGGCGAAGGACAGCGGGCTGTTTCATCTGACATGATGCAAAGCTTCCCCACCGGGTTATGCCCCTCGCCGGGGTGGTATTCTCGTCCTTCGGACGGGATAAGCCTCAAGCTCCGATTGTAGATACAGGCATCCCATGCTTTGCATGGGATATGCTTTTCCCGGCTCTGCGCAAAAAAATCCGCTGCATCGGCATATGCCGTCGCAACGGATTCTCCAACGGAAATTATTTAACTTTTTTGGCTTTCTGAGCCTTCACCTGCTTCTCTTCTTCATCCAGCTCTTTCTGCTTTCGTGAAGCAAATGATGCGAGGCGATCGCGAAGCTTCGGCTTTTTGTTTTTGGACTCTTTGGCCGGAGCACCGCCGCGGACACTCTTGATCTCCATGATATAAATGCCGCTCACTACCGCTTTGATCTCTCTCTTGACAGGAATATCTTCAAAAATCTTCGAGTCAGCTACCAGTGTCATCACACGGGGACCGACTTTGGCTTTGACGATCGGGAGCTTCGAACGGCGCATCAGCTTTGGCGTCTGGTCGATCACCATCTGCGGAAGTCCGGACTGCTTGATCGGCATCATCTTCTTATCTATGATCAGCATGGAAACGGTCTGCTTTGCAGCTTCCATCTGCTCCTGCTGAGCTACCTGTCTTTTTTGCATCCGCCTGCCGACAAAATAGAGAACGACAAGCGCAACGACCAGTATGATCAGAATAATGAGTAATACTTTAAGAAAAGTTGACATATGTACCTCCGTGAACACCAGATTTCAAAACTCATTCTATCATTCTTTGAGAAAAAACTCAATAGTGTTTTTCAGAAGCCGGAAATATGTATTTTTTCTTAAAATCGAATTTTTTGCTGTAAAAGCAGAACAGATATGTTATACTGTCCACATGATTTTGTTTAACAGATATCATAGCAAAGGAAGGATAAATTATATGAAAAGAAAATACTTTTTAACAGCGATGATGTGCGCCTGTGTTCTGGCAGTTGGAGGTTCTTCTGCTGTTGTGATGGCGGAAGAAGAGACGGAAGCAGCCTCCACAGAGGACGCGGCAGAAGAGGAAGACAGTACAGAGGATGAAACAGAAGCTGAGACGGAGGCGGAGCGCCCGACATACAATGCTCTGGATTACGTAGAGCTTGGCGAGTATCTGGGATTGTCGGTTGAGGTAGAAGCTACAGAAGTCACGGATGAGGATGTACTTGCCGAGGCGAATGATCTGATCAGCTATTCGGATGCTGTGGAGACACTGACGGAAGGTACAGTGCAGGAGGGCGATACGGCATCGATTTCCTATGTTGGGACGATAGATGGAGAAGAATTTGACGGTGGTTCCGGGGATTATGATCTTGAGATTGGATCCGGTACTTTTATTGATGGCTTTGAGGAAGGCCTGATTGGTGTGGAAGTGGGCGAGACGGTGGATCTTGAGCTGACCTTCCCGGAGAATTATTATGAAGAGCTTGCCGGACAGGACGTAGTTTTTACAGTTACTGTGAATGGCATACTGAGCGTACCGGAGCTGTCTGATGAAGTGGTAGACACCGCAACGGATGGAGAGTATACGGATGTGGACTCCTGGCTGGCTTATATCCGTGAATATCTGGAAGAAGATGCTGCGGAAGAGGAAGAGTATTATATTCAGGAAGCGATACTGGAAGCGCTTGTGGCAAATTCTTCAGTGAACGGTTATCCGGAAGATGTTGTGGCTTATTCTGTAAACAGCGCTGTTGACTATTATGAGTACTGGGCTGAAGCTTATTCAGTTGAATACGAAGAGTTTATCGTGGATTATATGGGATATGAATCGACGGAATCTTTTGAGGAAGCACTGACAGCTTCTGTTGAATCAAGCCTTGAGGAGGAAATGCTTCTGATGGCTGTGGCTGATACGGAAGGTCTGGAGCTGTCTGACGAAGAATATGAGACCGGGCTTGCTGAATACGCGGAAGAGTACGGATATGATTCCGGTGAAGAGATGGAAGCAGACTATGGTGAGACGGAGATGAGACGCTACATTCTGCTGGACAAGGTGTTTGCTTTCCTTGAGGAGAATGCTGTGATCGAAGTGATCAGTGAAGATGAGACAGAGAGCGAGACCGATCTGGATGCTGCAGAAGCTGATACGGAAGCAGACACTGATGCAGAGGCGGAGACGGAAGCGGATACCGAAGCAGAAACTGAGGCAGAGACGGAAGCGGCGGATACCGAAGCAGAAGCAGAGACCGAAGCCGGTACGGAAGCAGAGACTGAGGCGGAAACAGATGCCCAGACAGAAGGCTGAGGGGAAATTGTTTCCTGAGTGTTTTCTCATGCTTTAATGGGAAGGCGGTTTGAAACATATTGTCCGGAAAGAGCGCATATATTGCAGTAAACTCTTATCAGGACAGTGAAATGATCTTTCAATTAAAACAATATGGTTCATGGAAAAAGGCGGCGGTGGCAGTTTTGTTTATCGCCGCGTTTTTTGCCGGAAGGCTGGCGGCTATTCTGAACATGCCAGAAGAGAGCGTACCGGTTTCCACTGAGGGAAGCTGGGGCTTAAGCTTTCAGGAGGAAGGAGAACCTCCGGTGGCGAATGCGACAAAAGAAGAGCTGGCGCAGTTTGACGCGTATTATGCCGGAGATACGGAGGAAAAAATCCTTTATCTGACTTTTGACTGTGGGTACGAGAACGGAAATACGCCAACGATTCTGGAAGCCCTGAAAAAACACGGAGTTTCCGCGACTTTTTTTGTTGTGGGTAATTTTGTTTCAGACAATCCAAAGCTTGTCTGCCGGATGCTGGAGGAAGGGCATACGGTAGGGAACCATACTGCGCATCATCCGGATATGTCCGCTATTTCAGATATGGCTTCCTTTCAGGCGGAAATGGAAGAACTGGAAGCGCTGTTCACAGAAGCGACCGGGAAGAATATTACGAAATATTACCGGCCGCCTCAGGGAAAATACAGCGAGAGTAATCTTCAGATGGCGCAGGAACTGGGGTATAAGACCTTTTTCTGGAGCCTGGCTTATGTAGACTGGTATCAGGATCAGCAGCCGACAAAGGAAGAGGCCTTTGAAAAACTGCTGGGGCGAATTCACCCGGGCGCAATCGTGCTGCTGCATAATACTTCTTCGACCAATGCAGCGATACTTGATGAACTTCTGACAAAGTGGGAAGATATGGGTTATTCGTTTGGAAAACTGGAGGATCTGCTGTGAAAAAAGGGGAGAATTTATTTGAGCGAGTATTTACTGGACCGGTTAACAGAATATGTGTCATCGGATGCCTATCCGCTGCATATGCCGGGGCATAAGCGCCAGATCAGCCATTTTGAACATCCATTTTCAATTGATATTACGGAAATTGAGGGATTTGACAATCTTCATCACCCGGAAGGGATTCTTTTGCAGGCGCAGGAACGTGCGGCAAGGCTGTATGGGGCAGATGCGACTTATTATCTGGTGAATGGCAGCACCTGCGGGATTCTTGCGGCTGTGTCCGCTTCCGTCCGGCGAGGCGGACGGATACTGATGGCGCGCAACAGTCACAAGGCAGCTTATCACGCGGCATTTTTAAACGGCCTGCATGTGACCTGGCTCTATCCGGAGGCGGATTCGAAACGCGGCATTTGCGGCAGCATTCATC
>JAJBVF010000089.1 GCA_020859965.1 Clostridiales bacterium | reverse complement strand
CCTGCAGAAGGGGAATTTCTACAACGGCAAGTACCGGGACGCACAGTCACAGTTTCTCTATGTGTCGGATGGGAGAAAGGAAACCGTGCGCCCGCACTTTACCTTCTTTGGCTTCCGTTATATCCGTGTGACCGGCTGGGTGGGCGAGCTGAAGGCAGAGAACTTCATGGGACGCGTACTTTATTCGGATATCCGCAGGACCGGTTATATTACGACCAGCAATGAAAAAATCAACCGTCTGTATGAGAATACCGTCTGGGGCCTGAAATCGAACTTTATAGATATGCCGACGGACTGCCCACAGAGAAGTGAGCGCCTTGGCTGGACGGGAGATGCGCAGGTATTCGCGCCTACAGCGAGCTATCACATGGATACCAGAGCGTTTTTCCATAAGTTTATCAAGGATCTGAAGGACGAGCAGGAATATCTGGACGGCGGCATGCCGAATTTCCTCCCGAATATGGGACATCAGGAGACGGCGGGAAGCGTCTGGGGGGATATTGCGACCTTCCTTCCTTATACGCTGTATACCTATTACGGTGATAAAAATGAACTGGAATACTGCTATCCGATGATGAAGGGCTGGGTGGATTACATCGATCGTCAGGACGCAGAGCGAGGCCGCACGTATCTGTTTGATTTTCTGGATACCTTTGGCGACTGGCTGGCGCTCGACGGACCGACACCGAGCAGCTTCAAGGGCAGCACGGACGATACTTACGTGTCTACGCTGTATTATTACCGCTCCACGCAGATGGTGCGAGAGATGGCCGAAGAGCTTGGACAGACAGAGGATGCGGCTCATTATGGTGAACTGGAGAAAAAGATCGAAGAAGCGATTTATAATGAATTTTTCACACCGAGCGGAAGGCTCGCGATCAATACGCAGAGTGCCGGCGTGATCGCGATGAAATTCGGACTTGGTCAGGACCGTGAGAAGCTGAAGGCACAGTTTAAGGCAAGACTGCAGCAGGATCTGAATCAGATCAAGGGCGGCTTTGTGGGTGCACCGCTTCTGTGTACGGTTCTTGCGGAAGCAGACATGGTCGAGCTGGCATACGATTTCCTCCTCAAGGAGGGCTTCCCGAGCTGGCTTTACAGCGTCAACCTTGGCGCGACTACCGTCTGGGAGAGATGGAACTCTGTATTTGAGGACGGGACGATCAGTGATACCGGGATGAATTCCCTGAATCATTATTCCTACGGTTCTGTCATGGAATTCGTCTATGCTTATGTGGCAGGCATCCGTCCGCTGACGCCGGGCTTTGGCCGCGCGATCATCGCGCCGCATCCGGACATCCGTATTCCAAAGGTAGACTGCACGTATGAGTCGGTGAATGGCAAATATGTGAGCAACTGGGAAATCTGCGCGGACGGTCAGCTCAAAGTACATCTGGAGATTCCGTTCAACTGCGAGGCAGAGGTAGAGCTGCCGGGGTATGAGGCAGCCGGCAGTGCAGATCAGAAAATGATTCTTGAGGCAGGCACTTATGATTTTCTGTATCAGTCGGCAAAGGATTTCAGAAAGCCGTATACACGGCAGACGACGCTCGGCAGACTGGCGCAGGATCCGAACGCAATCGACATCTTAGGAAAATATACACCGGCACTCGCAGGCATCGCGATGTCCGGCGATCCGGAGATGGCGGCGAATTCGCTGGAAGCGCTCTCCCATATGGGTTATCTGCCGTTTGATCCGGCAGCACTGGAGATGGCGATCGCAGAGATTACCGATCTGGTCGTAGTGCCCGCATGATTCGGCAGATTCGCCCATCGCGCAGCGATTAGGAACGGGCGAATCGTTCTGCCGTCGCCGGGTGGCATGCGAACGCAAAAATTGCCAACCGCACAGGTAGAAATAATTATGGAAATACTAAGTGCAAATATTAGAGGAGGAATTCAATCATGGTAAATTTAAAGGCAAATCCATTCTTTCTGGATGACGAGGGTGTGAAGTGGGTCGAGGATACGCTTGCATCCATGACAGAAGAGGAGAAGATCGGTCAGCTGTTCTGTCCGATCGGAGGAAACACGGATCCGGAATTCCTGAAGGGCTTTGTAGAGGAATTTAAGCCGGGGGCAATGCTGTATCGCCCGATGCCGGCGGCGCAGGTGCAGAAGACACATGCATTGATTCAGAACACATCCAGGATTCCGCTTTTGTTCGGAGCGAATCTGGAATCCGGCGGCAACGGAATCTGTGCGGACGGCACCTATTTTTCCCGTCCGATGGGCGTTGCGGCTACGGACAATCCGGTTAATGCGTACCGCCTTGGCGCAATCGCGGGCAAGGAAGCACAGGCAGTCGGCTGCAACTGGGCATTTTCTCCGATCTGCGATCTGGACATGAATTACAGGAATCCGATCACAAATGTGCGCACCTTCGGTACCAATCAGGAGAGAATCATTTCCTTTGTAAAAGAGCAGCTGAAGGGCTTAAGAGACAATGGTGTGGCAGCCGCTGTGAAGCATTTCCCGGGCGACGGCGTCGATGAGAGAGACCAGCATCTGGTGGCTTCCGTCAACAGTCTGTCTGTGGAAAAATGGGACGAGACATATGGACAGATCTGGCAGTCCGTTGTAGACGCTGGCACGCTTTCCATCATGGTTGGCCATATTTTACAGCCGGCTTACAGCCGTTTCTTCAATCCGGATCTGACGGATGAGCAGATTCTTCCGGCTACGCTTTCAAAAGAAATCCTCCAGGGACTCTTAAGAGGCAAGCTTGGCTACAACGGAATGATTGTCACAGACGCGACACCGATGATCGGCTTCAACACGCCGATGGCGAGAAGCGAGGCTGTCCCGACAGCAATCGCGGCGGGATGCGACATGATCCTCTTCAATAAAGACATCCGCGAGGACTATCAGTTTGTACGCGACGCACTTGCGGACGGCCGACTGACCTGGGAGCGCGTCGATGAGGCAGTGACCAGAACACTTGCGATGAAGGCGGCGATGGGACTTCCGGCAATGAAGGCAGCCGGGACTCTGGTGCCGGGTGAGGATGCTCTGGCGGTCGTAGGCTGCGAGGAACACAAAAAGCAGACCAGGGAATGTGCGGATGAAGCAGTGACCCTGGTAAAGGATACGCAGAATCTTCTTCCGATCTCTCCGGAGAAATATAAGAGAATCCGCCTGTATCTGCTGGAGGACCGCGTGGGCGGCGGATTCAAGGATGGCGAAGGCGCTTCGGGCAGCATTAAGGCGAAGCTGGAAAAGGAAGGCTTCGAGGTATCCCTCTTTGACTACAACAATCTGGATTTCTATGAGATGTTTGAGGGCGGCGTAGAGGATATCAAGAGCAAATTTGATCTGGCAATCTATGTAGCGTGTATCGATACGGCGAGCAATCAGTCCGTGCGCCGGATTGACTGGGTACATCTGATGGCGGCGGATGCTCCGTGGTTCTTGAATGACGTACCGGCGATGTTTATTTCCATCGCAAACCCGTATCATCTGGTGGACGCACCGATGGTGAAGACCTTTATCAATGCTTACACACCGAACGAGGAAGTAATCGACGCGGTTGTAGACAAGATCATGGGCAGATCTGAATTCAAGGGCGTCAATCCGGTTGACCCATTCTGCGGCATCTGGGGCGCGAAGTTCTAGATTCGCCCATCGCGCAGCGATTTGGAATGGGCAGGAGAAAATAAAAAATGAATTGCGAACAGGCAATGTAAAATATTAATAGTTGTGGAAATGCCGGCCTGGCCTTGCACGAGCAAAGTGGACAGCCATTTTCACAACTGGCAGATAAGGAGCAGAAGATATGGAAGAAATGCCTTTGGAACAGATTTTTGGTAATTATGTGGCCTGGGAAGCAAAAGAGGGCACCTGGTTTCTGAATTTTATGAATGGATCAGAAAATATGTATCTGCTGGAGGGCGAGGAAAAAGCTCTTCTGATTGACACCGGTTATGCGGTAGGGAATCTTCGCGCATTTGTGGAGAAGCTGACAGACAAGCCGCTTTTGGTGGTGAACACGCACTTTCATCCGGATCACGCGGCCGGAAACGGCGAGTTTGAAGAAGTGATGATGCACTGGAATTATAAAGTGGATGAGCCGTCTGTTGTTACCCCGGGTACCGGCCCGTTTCCGGTTGAGGCGCTTCCTCATCCGGATTATAAAAAGATTTTATTAAAAGACGGAGATACCATTGAGCTTGGCGGTCGGACGATCGAGGTGCTGGAGGCAAAACCGGCGCACTGCAACAGCAGCCTGTTTTTCCTGGACAGAAAAGAGCGGCTGATGTTCTGCGGCGATGATTTCGAGGCCGCACAGGTAATGCTCTATGACAATTCGATGAATCCGGACGCGCCATATGAGGTTCGCGAACGTCTGCTGAATTTCCAGGAGAATGCACAGAGATTGAAGAATTTGGGAGATGCATATGACTGGCTTTTGCCCAATCACAACGGATATCCGATCGCAAAGAGCTATCTGGACGATTATATTGGCCTGGTGGACGCCGTTTTTGCGGGAACCGCTGTGATCGAGGATAAGCTGAATCATCCGTTTGTAGAGATGGATGCGAAAGCGCCGTTTCTTTGCAGAGTCAGATACGGCAAGGGCAGTATTTTTATCCGTAAGGACGAGCTGATGAAGGTGTATGGGTCTAAGGCTTAAAATGTAAACGAAAAATTTTACCTGTGTGTACCAAAGAAATAATCGTATAGACAGGATTTACAAGTGCACAGGCAAAAAATTTTTCGCAGACGAAATAAAGACTCAAGACGAGAAAAACAGGAAAAAACAGGGAGCAAAGACACATGGGAATGGATTACAGTAAAGTGTCGGACTGGATCATCCGGGAGGATTCCTTTCAGCCTATGGCACTGGGAAAATGTGAAGCGATCATGAGCCTTGGCAATGGCTATATCGGTATCCGAAGTGCGACGGAAGAACGCTATCTGAGAGAAACACGGGGAGCCTTTGTAGCGGGGACATTTAATAAATTTGACGAGAACGAAGTGACCGAGCTGCCGAATGCGGCTGACATGATGGCGATCGAGCTGTCGATTGACGGGGAACCGTTTGACCTCACAGCCGGAAGCATGGAAGGCTATTCAAGAGAATTGAATATCAAAACGGGTGAACTGAAGCGGAGCGTGCTCTGGATTTCTCCGTCCGGGAAAAAGGTATCGCTGACTTTCTACCGTGTCGTTTCACTGAAGGAGCTGCACTGGATCGCACAGCGAATCGAACTCACTCCGCTTGATGAAGATGTGACAGTGAAAATCCGCTCTGGTATCAACGGGACGATGACAAACACCGGAAGCCAGCATTTTTCGGAAGGCGATAAGCGTTTTTACGATAAACGGTTCATCCAGTTTGTACAGAGAACCACACAGTCCGGGATTGATTTTGTCAATACGACTTCGCACCGGCTGGTTCTGGGCGGAAAAGCAGTCGACCAGGAGGCGCAGGTATTTATCGAGCGCCGGGAGATTTTTGCCGGATATGAGACGGAAGTAAAAGCGGGCGAGCTTCTGGAAATCGAAAAATATTCGAATGTCTTTACGACCAGAGATTTTGATGCTCCGTTGATGATGACTACAGACGCGCAGGAGGCTGTTACAGCGGAACTGCAGAAGATGGGACTCATCGCCTGCAAAACGATGGAAGCGATGGGCTATCGGAAGATCGCAGAAGAGTCCGCAGAAGAATGGGATCAGGAAGTATGGTCGCAGGCGCCGATCTGCATTGAAGGAAGTCAGGAAGCTGCTTTAGATCAGTTCGCTTTGCGTTTCGCGCAGTATCATATGCGCGTGATGGTGCCGGCACATGATAACCGCATGAATATCGGTGCAAAGGGACTCTCTGGGGAAGGCTACAAGGGGCACTGCTTCTGGGATACGGAGATTTTCCTCCTTCCGTATTACATATTTACAAATCCGGAGATCGCGCGCAAGCTGGAAGAGTATCGCTATCTCTCATTGCCGGGTGCGCATGCGAAGGCAGAGCACAATGGTTATCAGGGTGCGATGTTCCCCTGGGAATCCGCATGGCTGGATGACGGCGAGGTGACGCCGGAATATTGTGATGTGGATATCCTGACCGGTCTGCCGATCAAGGTATGGTCAGGCATCATTGAGCAGCATATCACCGCAGATGTGGCGTTTGGCGCATGGCAGTATGCGATCATTACCGGAGACGAAGAGTTTATGAATCAGTATGGCTACGAGCTGATCATGGACACCGCCTGCTTCTGGGCATCCAGGTTGGAATCAGGTGAGGACGGTTTCTACCATATCAATGACGTCGTAGGGCCGGACGAATTCCGCGAGCATGTCAATGACAACGCATTTACGAATTATATGGCGCGCTGGAACATGAGCAAGGCCATGGAATACTATCAGATCCTGAAAGAAGAAAAACCGGAGCTTTTTGCAAAGCTGAACGCGAAAATGAATCTGGATGATGCGTATGAAAAATGGGCGGACGGCTGCAAACATATTTTCCTGCCGCAGCCAAACGAGCAGAATGTACTTCCGCAGGACGACCGCTATTTAAGCTGCCGCGACATTGACCTGACGAAATACAAACAGCAGGAACACATTGGCGGCATCATGCGCGATTACAACCTGGAGCAGATCAACCAGATTCAGGTATCCAAGCAGGCAGACGTCCTGGTGCTGTTCTTCCTTCTGGAAGACCAGTTCTCGCCGGAAGTCAAGGCGGCGACCTGGAAATATTATGAGCAGAGAACCATCCATGATTCCTCGCTGTCCCTCTCCACTCACGCGGTACTTGCCTGCGATATGGGAGAAGAAAAGATGGCTTACGATCTTTTCCGGCAGGCATCGATGATCGATCTTGGTCCATTTATGGGTTCTTCCAACATGGGTATCCATGCCGCTTCCTTTGGCGGTGTGTGGCAGTGCGTAGTATATGGCTTCGGCGGCGTGCGGATGCTGGGCGGAAAGCTGCGGATCAACCCGCTGCTTCCAAAACAGTGGAGCCGCTTAAGCTACACCATCATCTGGAAAGGTCAGAAGCTTTCCGTGAGCGTGACAAAGGACGAAATCGTCATCGAAAACCTCACAGGCAATACGCCGGTTGAACTGGAAGTGGCAGGGCAGGCATGTACTTTAACCGGGAAACTGACGGTGGCTTGCGAAGCGTAGGAATTATAAAAATGATTTCGGCTGTGCGATTGTAAATTGTGTTTATACGACTATTCATTTTGACAGCACAGCCGGACAGATATACAAAGGAGACCGAAATGAGTTATTCGGGACTGGTATTTACCAATGATCATACTCTCATGGAGCAGGAATACAGCCTGCTTCATGAAGCAAATGTAGCCACGCTTCTGACCACCGGAAACGGCTATATGGGAGTCCGGGCCAGCCTGGAGGAATACTCCAGCCTGGGAATTCAGGGCTTCCTGGTCCGCGGCGTGATGGATGAAGTGGTGGAAGTGCGGCTTACCATGTGCGATAATATGTACATGAAGAAATATTATGTCGAGGAAGAGCGCCTGAAAGAATTTGAAAAACAGGAGCGGGCAATCAACCTTCTGGATTTTCTGCTGATCCGTTTTGAGATCGGCGGTGAGATCTTTTATCCGTGGGAAGGCACGGTGCATTCCTGGAAGCGGTGGCTGGATCTTTCGGATGAGACGCTGCACCGCGAAGTGGTCTGGGAGAACAGCAAGGGTCAGAAGAGCCGGATTTCTTTCCGGAGGTTCGCGAGCTTTGCGGATGATCACACCTATTGCATGCACGAGTCCATAGCGC
>JAJBVF010000528.1 GCA_020859965.1 Clostridiales bacterium | reverse complement strand
CTGACGGTAGAAGAGCATGCACCGTTCGGCGGTCTTGGCTCCATGGTATCGCAGGCGGTCGGCAGCGAATGTCCGAAGAAAGTGGTAAATCTGGCTCTTCCGGACGCACCGGTCATTACGGGAACTTCAAAGGAAGTGTTTGACTACTATGGACTGAATGCGGAGGGTATTGTGCAGAAAGCGAAGGAAATTTTACTGGACTGCAAGTGAAATGGATAGCAGGAAACCTAAGCTCTCCTGCTATAAATATTTTGCATTTGAAGGGGAAATAACATGAATACAATTGATATGATTCCATCTGTACGCGGAAGAATCAGACAGGAGGCAGAGATATATTTGCTTCCTGAAAAACTTAATGTCCGGTTTGGAGATTTTGAACCATGGTGTGCGAAGGCTTTTTTTGAGAGAATTGGAAATTTGTGTGGCGGACAGCAGTCTGAAGGCAGGGATGCGGCTTCGAAATCCGGTGATTATGGGATGAACCCGGAAGAAAAATCAAAACCGGATATTTTGCTTGTCCGAGATATGGCCATTCCGGAGGAAGGGTATGTGCTCACAGTCACGGAGAATCAGATACAGATCAAAGCTTCTTCGGAGCAGGGCGTAGTTTGGGCGTTTACGACCCTTATCAATTATCTGGCTGCAGGGCAGTCCTGTGAAGCTGAGCTTTCGTGCGGCGGGATCTGCGATGCGCCGCGATATGCACACAGAGGACTAAGCCTGGACTGCGCACGTCATTTTTTCCCGGCAGAAGAAGTGAAAAAAATAATTGAAGAGATATCACTCGCAAAGATGAATGTGTTGCACTGGCATCTGACCGATGATCAGGGCTGGCGGATTGAAAGCAGACGTTTCCCGAAGCTGCATCAAAACAGTGTGGATTATTATACCCAGGAAGAAATCAGAGAGATCTGCGAGTTTGCCCGTGTACGCGGCGTGGAGGTGATTCCGGAGATTGATATGCCGGGGCATGTAAGCGCATTGCTGAACGCATATCCCGAGTATAGCTGCAGTGGGAAAAAGGTGCGGATCGCTACAGCCGGAGGGATTTATCCGATTATCCTTTGTGCCGGACAGGAGCAGACATTTTCATTCCTGGAAGAACTGCTTGAAGAAATTGTCCATCTGTTTCTCGGAAAACGGATACATCTCGGAGGGGATGAAGCGCCAAAGGGAGAGTGGAAGAAATGCCCCTGCTGTCAGGCAAAAATGCAGGAACTGGAAATGAAACGCCGGGCCCGCGAAACGTCTCAGACAGACAATCTTCCATCTGCGTGGGAAGATCTGCAGGGATATTTTATGACACGTGTCACTGAAATCCTGGAAAAATACGGAAAAACAGCGATCTGCTGGAATGAAACACTGCGGGCATCGAATTATCCCCAAAATATGCAGGCTCAGTATTGGACTCTTCAGCATCGGGACTCGATGGAGACATTCGCAAAGACGGGCAGAGCATGGATCTACTCTGACATGTTTGAACTGTATCTGGATTATCCGTATAGTATGACTTCTGTGAAGAAACTCTATGAGACAATTCCGCACCTTGGCGAGAAGATTGCAGCAGGAGCAGAAGCAGCGGAAACAGCAGAAGCAGTGGATGTTGGATCAAACCTGGGTCAGACGGTATCAGAACTTTCTGCCGGGGATATGGAAACACTTCAGACGAACCTTCTGGGGATGGAGGCCTGCATCTGGTCGGAGCATATAAAAAAGCCGGAAAAGATGGAGAAACTTTTGTTTCCGCGGATTTTCGCTCTGGCGGAAATCTGCTGGAATGGTCTGGATGCGCCGCGTGATTACGAGAAATTTGCAGAGCGTCTGGAAAAATGGATTGCAGTAGGAAGGCTGCATCAGGGAATCTCTTATACTCCCAGAAACTGGTGGGTGCCGAGTGGTGAAGAGCGGCAGAAAGAAGCATTTGCGTATATGGCTTCAATCAATTCCGGAATGACTGAAGAAGAGAAAGCGCAGACGGTGGAGAGCACTGCACCGAATGAGGAGTTTGGACGGGCATTTATGACAAAGTTTTTCCAGCCGGAGGATCTGCCGGTTCTTATGGGAAGCATGGGGAAGTAAGGTGTGGCTGGGAGCTTGAACCGCCATTTTCGGGTATGGGGGTTTTTATTATTCAATAGTCAGCCCGGCTCAGAACAAAAAAACCGAAGAAGAAATGGGTGCCTCTGTCAGCCCATATCTTCTTCGGTCTTTTGCTGTTAAACGAAAGGTCAGACCGGAGCAGCTCACCCTGCAAATGTATCGAGCATATTTCGCTTTATAGCACCATCTTTCATTACAAAAGCCGGCTTGGCATACATTGCGGAAATATTTTCATCCGGATTACCAGCTATTACAATCAGGTCTGCTCTTTTCCCGGCCTTTATTGTTCCGATTTCATCCTGCATTCCTAAAATATGCGCACCATTTATCGTTGCCTGTTTCAGAATATCAATAGGCCGAAAACCAACTTTAGAGCGGGCGTAAAATTCATACCCGATATGAGCCTGAGAAGATTTCATGGAACTGTCTGTACCATAGCCAAGCAGCACGCCTCTTTCTTCGGCAACAACCAACATTTTTGCAGCCTCATATATATCCGAAATTTTAGCTTTTAAATAATCCGGTGTGGTATGTTCTGCGTCTTCATATATTTCTACTACGGGTGACAAAGTCGGAATCAGTGCCGTCTTATTGCCTTTTTTCAAAATAAGATCTATGCACTCATCTGTCATAATGGAAGCATGCTCAATCGTACGGATTCCGGCTTCCACGCAGAGCTTTATCCCGCTTGTACCATGACAATGTACCGCGACATAAGTTCCCAGGACATCAGCTGCTCTTTGCATGGCAAACAGTTCTTCCCGCGTTGTGACCAGTTCCCCCGGCTCACCGGTCACATTGGCCACGGATCCGGTTGCCATATATTTCAAAAAGTCTACACCATGAACAAAATCCTTTCGGCAGACGCCAAGGATATCTTCAGGCTTATTCACTTCCGCATACAAACCGGGAAAAGTGTCATTACCTTTCGCGTAAGGTGTTATGCAATAGCCGGAAGTAAATACTCTGGGTCCTTCAATAATTCCTTCAGCGATGGCATCACGCAGGTCAACTCCTATGTAGCCCGGATTTCCGCAATCACGTACCGTAGTGAAGCCATTCTCAAGATAGCAGCGAAGATATTTTATTGAACTGATAAGTTGTTGGTTTTGAGTTTTTGCAGCAAGTGCTGCAAAATTATCATCGGAAAAATACATATGCATATGAAGATCAATCATGCCGGGCATAAGAGTTTTTCCCTGTAAATCAATTTCTTCGCAGTCAGTAAATTTTTGTCCGGTTGGATAAATGCCTTGGATGGTTTTATTTTCGACAGCCACATCTGCAGTCTGACCAATATATCCTTCTGTCAGTTCGTGGATTAATCGAGCGTTTCTAAGTACGATCATTCTGTTTCCCCTCTCAAAATAGTATCTGCCTTAATAAAGCTGCGAATATCTTCACAGATTTCATTGGCAGCATTACCGCCTGCATAGGATGCATGACCAGAGTCATAGATCCGGAAGGTAATCCGATCCATTGGCAGATTGTATCTGCCCAGATAATATGTCACAAAATCAAAAGTGGACTGCAGATCATAGTATCCGGCTACGAAAAAGAAGCGTAATTTTTCATTTCCTTCCATTAATTCCACTGGCAAAGTAAGCGTGTCATCCTTTAACGCCTTATAATCCCACTTTAAGGCGATTTGAAGCATATCATATTCTGTTGAATGCTCTTTGGGTTCTTCTAAATCTTCCTTTGTGTAACGCTCCAGTGCAGCGGTTATGGCATTGTCTGCAAAAGCAAAAAATGGTTCGCTTGCAATTTCTTCTTCCCATTGTTCTGCTGTCATTTCTTCCAATAAAGGGCGTGTCATTCTTGAATCATATGCGCTGACTAATTGCCCGGGTATCAGTTTTGTAAGGAAGGTTATCTCGTCAAACCGCAGATTGCCCTCACGGAGAAGTTCTTTTTCCAACCCTGTGTAATAGTGCAATTTTTCAAGAGTGCTTTCAAATTCTTTATCAGGCAGGCGCTTTCCCATGAGAAGTGCATGGGCATATTCCCCATAGGAAAAGTTCATAGCTTCCGCAATAAACTGACGCTGATCCAGTTCATCCCGATGGAAATGATACCAGCAGCACGCAGCATTTGCACCCAGCCGGCGAACATTCGGTTCTACCAGCATAGTGGTTGGAGAACCTACATTAAAAGAGGTTCCGATGCTTACTATTCCCGAAAAATTTACCTTATTAGTGAGTATCTTTGCCACGGCTAGGTTGCGAAGTGTACCATAACTTTCACCCAGTAAATATACCGGTGCTTCTTCACGACGATGTTTTTTAAGCCAGTCGCAGATAAAAGTTCCTACTGCTTCTGCATCACCCACAGTATTATAATATTTTGATTCGACATTTTCCTTTATAAAGGTATACTTTGTTCCGGGAGGATTAATCATGACCAAATCGCAGCAGTCCAGAATAAAATTGCCATTTTCTCCATATTTAATTCTTTTTCCTTCAGGATGATCCGGGAAAGTCACCTGTTTTGGCCCCAACAGTCCCATATGCACCCAGCTGCTGCTGGCCCCGGGACCGCCATTATAACAAAACATCACAGGTTTATCGGGATGCGTGGGCTTTTCAATATAAGAGTAGCTATATAGAGAAGCCTCCGGCATTCCTTCTGCATCCCTGAACAAATATTCTTTTATCTCCGTTTTAAAACGAATGCCAGACAGACTGTGGGTACTTTCTTTTTCATAATAAAATGCAGACATATAATTTCTCCCTTTTCCAGATAGACAATCTGCAGGTTCTTCCATAGAGCGTTCCATTCGGATACATGACAGCGCAAATCTGACAGATGTGTCCGTCTAGTTCCCCCGGATAAATTCACGCATGTCGCAGCCAAAAGCTTTTGCGTTCTTTTCACCCATGTAGAGCAAATGACCCGCTTCATAATTTTTCATTGTTACACGGCTGGTGTCTAATTTCCCTTCATTCATAGTGGCACGGATATATGTAAATATAGTACACAGGTCATAGTATCCACTGCCGACAAATACACGGAAATCCGGATCTCTGCGCATTGCCTGCGTCAGGCATTCCAACGGAGTTCTTTTCATATCATGAGTAAAGCGACCATTGACTGAAAAATTAATCTGATCATATCGCATGCCGGCAGGAATTCCGAGTTCCTCGCGCTTTGCACCGTTCATAATTGTCGTAAATGCAGGCATATATGTTCCCATGGCGTCATCGTCTGCGACTGGATCCAGCATACCGGTATACATGCTTTGCGGCATCGAATATCGGCTGTCATAGAGTCCTAAAGTCTTCCCTTCTTTGGCACAGCACTGTGATAGAAAATCTTCAACGCTAAGACGAAGGCCGTTTTTCAAAAGGACATTTTTTTCTACTCCTGTATAATATGCCAGGCGCTCAGCAGTGTGTTCTCTCTTTTCCGGCGGCAGAGCCTGCCCCATGTAAAGAGCAGGAAGATATTCCATGGCTGAGAACTGATAGGCTTCTTCTACGAAGTTCAAATCGAGAGATCCATCATTACTCAAATGATGATACCAGTGGGCAGCAGCATAGGCTGGCAATCCAATCACGGACTCCTCCGGCAGATGTGGATCCGGAGCCAAAAGATTATGCACATTCCAGCCAATATTGCCAATTGTGATGATACCGGCAATCGGAATAGCGATATTTCGCAGGTTATCATAAGTCGGTCCGCCCATCAGTTGAGCCACAACCTGTGGTGCGCGAATCGAACCATAGCTTTCGCCCAAAATATAAACAGGTGATCCGAAACGATCATACCTTAGCAGCCATGCCTCGATTAGCAATGCCATTGCTGTCGCATCACCCTCTGCACAAAGATATTGGGAAGCAGCTTCCTCACATAAAATTCTGGCGTAGCCTGTCCCGGGAGGATCGATCATCACAATATCACAGACATCCAGTGGGCTGTCATTGTTCGAAACCAGTGCCGGTACAGCTCTTGCTTTTTGTTGTTCCGGCTCCGGAAAATCGATTTTCGTTGGCCCAAGAATGCCAAGATGCAGCTGGGAGCAGGATGCTCCCGGGCCGCCATTAAATGCAAACAGCACAGGCTGCTGCTTTTCCGGAACATTGGTACGCAAGTAGCTGTATGTAAAAAAGGAAACTTCTTCCTTTCCGGCTTCATCTGTTACAATCCAATCCTGTGAAACGGTTGTATAGCTTACATCGGTACCGTTTATGGTTATCTTGTTTTGTGTCTTATATTCTTTATCCGAATAATTCCTGACTCTCATTGTTTCTGCTCCTTACTCAGCTTCTATTGCCTTTTGTTCTTGAATTATTTTGTCATACTTCAGAAGTGCGAAACCTAAAAGTGTCGCAACAGCAAACGCAATGGCCGGGAGTAACGTATTTTCATAGAAAAACAGCATGAGAACACTGGCCTCCTGCGTTTGGGCCTCTGCCACATATGGCACAACACTGAGTAATGCTGCGGCAATTGGCGTAGCAATTGCCATACCAACCTTATAGGCTACAGAATATCCGGAAACCAGCAGGCCTTCAGGCGCAGGTTTTCCCGTCTTATAGCGCATATAAATAAAACTGTCGTAAACTACCAGCATGATAACAGCTGTCGCAAGTCCCTGACCAAAGTTGCCTAATGCATATAGAACATACATTATAATAATATTGGCATCATGACTGATGAATCGGAGCAGATAGGTAACGGTGCCAATTGCTGAGCCAATGATAACCAGTTTTGCGTTTCCAAATTTCGAAACCATTTTACTGAGGACCAAATAGACTGCCAGACTGCCTACAATGGCAACAGCATTCATGATCGAGTAAATATTGACGTCTTGCAGATTATATTGTGTGTAGAACAAACCAGTAGAACTTGCTACGGAAACTGCTACCATAATACAGAAATAAACAATCAGGATGATTATCCATGGCCAGTTGCTCAATACCTCTGTGATTTTCACTTTTTCTTTACTGCCTTGTGCTGCAGAAGTGACCTCGGCAATGTCAACCGGTTCATATCCTTTCGTGCACAGATAAACAATGATGTAATTTATGGCATATAAAATGCCGCAGACGATTCCCAGGATGACAAACCCTTTTCTCATGTTATTATTTCCCGCCCAGATAACAAAGGGAATGGCGAAAGAACCCGCAATGAGATTTGCTGCTGTGCCAAAATATCCTCTGTATGCATTGAGAGTTGCACGTTCCACAGGATCCGAAGAGAGACGAGCCATAAGCATATTTTGCGGAATCATTAATGCTGTACTTGCCATTCCCTGCAGAACATAGGTGACAGCAAACCAGATGATTTTTCCGCTTGAGCTAAATTCCGGCATAAAAAAGTTAAGGGCCAAAATCACACCGCCCGGTACAGACATATACTTGATCCAGATACGGCATTTGCCTTCTTTTGATTTCGTGCGATCAACCAGTGTACCCATCATAGGATCATTGATGAAATCCCATATTTTAGCAATCAAAATGACAGTGGCTACGATTTTTGAATCCATATGAAGCACATTGGTATAAAAATACAGTGAATAGGCTGCTGTTAAAACAACCAGGAGCGTTTTTGCAAAATCTCCGGAAGCAAACAGCCATTTTACTTTCAGCGGCAACTTTTTTTGTGTTTTGTTTTCCATTGTTTTTCTCCTAGTATAATAATGGTGTAGTCGATAAGGACTACTGGTTGATAGTTACAA
>JAJBVF010000547.1 GCA_020859965.1 Clostridiales bacterium | reverse complement strand
TGCTAGATGAATTCAAAACTTTTATCATGCGCGGAAATGTGATCGACATGGCTGTCGGCGTTATCATCGGCAGCGCATTCAGCAGCATTGTATCCTCGCTGGTCGACGACATCGTTATGCCAGTGGTCACTCTGGTGACAGGCCGGATCAATTTCACAGATCTGATGATTCCCCTCGACGGAAATTCCTATTCCACTCTGGCCGCCGCGCAGGAAGCCGGCGCCTCCGTCATTGCGTACGGCAATTTCATACAGATGGTAGTTGAGTTTCTGCTGACCGCCTTCGTCATTTTCATGGTAATCAAAGGCATCAATAAGCTTCACAAGCCGGCTCCCGCGCCAGAACCTACGACCAAGATCTGTCCGTTCTGCAAATCTGAAATACATAAAGATGCGGTGAAATGCCCGCACTGCGCATCCTCACTCAGTGAATAAAACAGAAATAGAAATTAAGCAGAAAAATAAACCGCTGCGGATCAATCCGCGCGGTCTCTTTTTCTGCTTTGCTGCTGTTTGGGACTTTAGCAACACATGATGGGGACGCCCATACGCATTCCGCCGGTGCCGCAACAGCAGTTGCAGACCATCCAGGTCAGGCAGAGACGCGTACAATAATTTCCGCCATGGGACATTGGATTCCCGTATTCCTCTCCCATCGTCTGATACCAATGGCCGCCGCCTTCCATCTCCTGGAGCAGCTGCCGGTACTGCAGATTGTTCGGATCCATCTGTACCGCTTTCTGTGCGTGATCGAGCGCCAGGACGTTGTTCCCCCTTCCGGAATTTGCCAGTGCGCTTAAGTAATACCAGCGGGCAGTACGGTTCTGAATGCCATTCAGAACATTGATTGCCTCATCGTAATGCCGGCTGTTGATATAATTCTCGGCCGCGCGCAGGTGCGGATCGTCGTTTGCGGAAGAACCGGAACTGCTGCCGCCGTAACTGCCATAGCCTCCATAACCCCCGAAGCCTCCGAAGCCTCCATAGCCTCCATAGCCACGATACCCGCCATAGCTTCCGCCAGATGAGGAGGATGAGGAAGATGACGACGATGCATGGCCTCCCTGCTTCGCTTCATAGCTGCCGGCACCATGCTCTTTGTCGTACATGATCTGCTGATATGCCTGCTGTACCTCTTTGAACTTTTCTTCTGCTTCCGCTTTATTCGGATTGTTGATATTCGCATCCGGGTGATACTTTCGGCTGAGCCTGCGGTATGCCTTTTTCACTTCCTCTTCGGAAGCGTCCCTCGATACCCCCAAAACCTCATATGGATCTTTCATATTCTCCTCCAGTGCTTAAGGCTTCAGAGCGCCGTAAGCCCCTCATTTTTCTTTCTTCTGTCCGGCCTTTTCCTGAAGTACCGAGTATTTGCACCAGACCCCGGAGTACAGGATGTTTCGAATGATCGGCGCATACTGCAGCACCGGCAGGCGCTCAAACGCGCGCGACGCCTCCGTCATCATTCCGGTCAGAATTTTCTGAATCTTCTCCCTGTGGGATTCATCCCAGATACCTGTTTCCGCTGGCACCTGTCCGTTTCCATCGGTGGAATGAGACTCCCCATCCGGCTGTGCGCCCCTGACAAGCGTTGCCGAAAATACATTGTAATTTCCCCGCTGTTTATCCTTATCGATATCCTCCAGCGCATCCATCAGATAAATAAATTTTCCAAGATAAAAACCGATCTGCCGAAGGTCATCCTGCCAGATGTCATCCTTCCAGACAAAAATCTCAGCCAGGAAATTGCCGGTGAGACCAGCCACATAGTCAATATCGCTCTGCGCATCCGGACTCTCCCGGCCATCCCGATAAGCCGTCTCCACTTCATGCAGCCGACAAATGTTATCTTCTACCGCTTTTGTCTGACGCGGATACTCCCCGGCAATCCGGTCATAACCGGAATGGAGCATTGAAGCAAGAATACGCCCGGAAGCTTTTCGCTCGTCCTCCCAGTCATCCAGAGCTTTCTGGTAAGCCAGGAGCACACACATATCCGCTGCATAGCCTATGGCGTCATTGCACGCCATCTGATGCTTATGCACCGGATGCAGCAGGCATCTCTTCTCATCAAACACAGTCTCCGGCTCATACAGTCCGGTCAGCAGGATCGAAAGAAATGTCGTATCATAATTCAATACCAGCTGCGCTCTTCTTCCATAGCGGTGATGCAGCTCCTGACATAAGCCGCAGTAAAAGCTGCGGTAAGTAGTGTATTCCCTCAGCTTCAGCTCCTGCTCATTCACGTAGATATATCCAAACATAATTATCCGCTCTTCTTATCCGATTTTCTCAGCTCTTTTTCTGAAACTCCGTATGACACTTCGGACAGGTAATACAAATCTTTCCTTTTCCGCGCGGAATCCGTATTTTCTGGCCGCAGGATGGACATTTATAAATATGATAATCTTTAGACTGGGAAGCACGTCTCCCGGCCTTCTGGAATCGTCCTCTGATGTCCTGCACAATGTCAAGATATTTCTCATTCTCCTCACTGCGCTTCACATAATTACTTGAAAACTTCCTGTAATAGATAAGAACCAGGATGACCAATTCGAGAAAATAAATCAACGGCTGATTGGTAAACAGATTTACCACCAGCAGCACCAGGCATACCGCCAGCATAAATTTGGAAAGGTCATCCGTGCCATACCTTCCAGACATAAACTCCTCAAATCTTCTTCTCATTTCGTCCGCCTCGCATTCCATGATTACTTCAGGACAGTACTCCGTAACTGTTTTGACCCCCGAATCTGCCTCTGAATGATTGTTATAGTAAACGATAAAAAATTTATCGTTCACTATAATCCGATGCACACAACCGCATATGGAATGACTGCTTCGCAGCCTTGCGGTTGGCGCAAAAGGAAACGACGAATGTCGTTTCCAAAAACATAAACCCAATTCTGAGGAATGTCAACGGATAGCGATTGAATTTCACAGAAATTTTATACATATCAAATGCTTTCGTCACCGGCCGCAGGAAAGGAAAGACTTGCTGTAAACAGGCCATCCTCTGTCGAAAGCTCCAGCCGTCCGTCCAGCAATTCCGCCAGGTTCTTTGCGATCGACAACCCCAGGCCGCTGCCCTCTGTGCTGCGGCTTGCATCTCCGCGGACAAAACGTCCGGTCAGTTCATCCGCCTCGACAGTAATCTTCTCCTTCGGGACATTCTGAAGTGTGATCACCACTTCTCCTGCTTTCTTTCGCCGCATAGCTTCGCCGGAAGCTTCCTTATGATCCGGCATCCGATCCTTGCTTTCAGAACGTTCTCCATCACATAGCTGCAGACTCACCTGAACTTCCGTATCTGCTTTTGCGTATTTCACGATATTTCCCAGCAGATTCTCCAGTATACGCCAGAGCTGACGGCCGTCAGCCAGAATAAACAACGGTTCCTTTTCCATCTGCCAGGAGAGGTGAAGTCCATGCTCTTCAAACCGCTCCTCAAATTCACCGCATGCCTGCATCAGCATACTCTGTACCTGTATGCGCACAATTTCCAGCTCAATATTACCGGAACTGATCTTACTGGCCTCTACCAGATCTTCCGTGAGCTGTTTGAGGCGCTGCGATTTCTGATCCAGTATCTCTACATATCCGCGAACCTTCTCATCCGGCAGTTCCTCCCGTTTCAGAAGATCCACATAGTTTACGATTGAAGTAAGCGGTGTCTTCAGATCGTGGGATACATTTGTGATCAGTTCCGCCTTCAGACGTTCGTTTTTTACGATTGCTTCCAGAGCCTCACACAGGCTGTCTCCCATCTCATTGACCGCCTCCGCCATCTTGCGGGATTCCCCCTGAAGCGCCGATGTATCGATCCGGTATTTGAGATCCCCCTGTGAAAGCTGGTGGATACCTTCGTAAACATTCTGTTTTCCCGCCATATCCCGCATCAGATACAAAAGCACCGCCATGTCAAGCAATACCACCGGAAGCAATCCGCTTCTTCCAAATAAGAGAAGCAACAGAAAATTCAGGACAAAAAATCCAATATAAAATATGATCAGCTGCCCGGAAGCAGCACGCGAAGATCCGACCTTCTGCCATGTCCGGATCAGGGTGCGCATGACTGAATTCGTCCACAAACTCCCACACCGCAGCCGCCGCACAAAACCCAGACATGCAGATAAAAATACAAGCCACGCGGATGCTACTGCTGCTACCGCCTGATATTTTTCCTGTCCCGGAAGGAAATGTGTCACCCCGGACCATTCGGAAAGCACCATCAGGTAAAGGATTGTGGCTATCAGATAAATACCTGCCGCAAGTTCAGTTGGTATCAGATCGATCCGCAAAAGTCTGGCTGGGCCATTCTTTTCTTTCTGCCCGGCTCCGAGCAGGGAACATACAAAACAAAACACCAGAAGCACGACGTAGGCAGCTCCCCCAATAGCAGCATTCCGTACGATAATCTCTCTGCGCGCATAATAATCCGCCCAGGTCTGCAGATCATCACTCACAGGATAGGAGGTATCGACCGCCAGATATATTTTTTCATTTGTGTCTGTAAACTGCTCCTGAAGGAACCATTCCGAAGCCTCGGTGTTCAGAATCCGGTCCGGATTCGTCACCACGATATTAAAACTGCGCTCGCCCTCGTAAAGGCTGACGTAATTCTCATCCGCCATTGCAGCGGCAATGGCTTCTTCGCAGCTCTCGGCTCCTGTATTCGTATAAATCTCACCAGTAGAAGTGTTTTCAATATAATAGAGCAGATTGGACGGTGCTTCCGAAGACCAGCTTTCATCCTGTACCGTCGTATATTCCTCATACCGCTCGTACAGGTCTGCAGTCACTTCCTCCAGCTTCGTGTACATTTCCTCCACGTATCCTGCAGAATCGGTATACCAGCGGGAGCATTCCGCAAGGGTAATGCCTGTAACAGGAGTAATCGTCTCCAGTGTCTCCGCCTGTTCATCCAGCTGTTCTCCAACACTTCGGCTGCTATCCGTTCTGGCTGCCTCCAGCGCATCATACAGATTCTGCCAGCCGCCATTCTCATAAAAATCGAGCAGATCCCCCAACAAATATGTGGTGTTCATGTCCTGAACCGCATTGCCGGCTTCATTGTAGGACTGAATATCCACCTGTTTATCGCGGTCAAATTCTCCGTCTGTCTCAAGCAGCCGCTCATTATCCTGCCCCCGGATCTTGTCGGAAAGCATCTGATCCACCTGCTGAAAAAACAGCTCAGACTCCTCATAAGTCCGGGAGAGCTCCGCCAGGTCAAAAGAATCTTCCATCCAGAAGCTGATGCTGACCAGACAAAAAGCGATCCCTCCCGCTGCCAGAGCCTGCAAAAAAATCAAAAGTACTTTTATCTGCTTTTTATAGATCAGTCGTCTCACTGAATATTCTCCACCTTATAACCAATACCCCAGATGACTTTAAGGTATTTCGGATTTTTCGGATCGATCTCAATCTTTTCCCTGATATGGCGAATGTGTACGGTGACCGTATTATCCGCGCCAAAAGCCTCTTCCTTCCAGATCTCCTCATAAATCTGATCGATTGAGAACACCTTTCCTTTATTCTTTACCAGAAACAGAAGAATATTGTATTCGATCCGTGTAAGCTTCACCAGCTCCCCGTCTACCGTAACTTCCTTGCGGTCGTCATTGATTGCAAGCCCTCCCGTAGTATAAATGGTCTCTGAATTTACCGGCTCAGCGGCCGCCCCAAAATTCGTATAACGGCGGATCTGTGACTTTACCCGCGCGATCAGCTCCAGCGGATTGAACGGCTTCGCGACATAATCATCCGCCCCCAGATTCAACCCAAGTACCTTGTCTGTATCCTGCGTCTTAGCAGAAAGAATGATGATCGGTATACTGCTCGTCTCCCGTATCTTCATGATCGCGTGGATCCCGTCCATCTTCGGCATCATCAGATCCAGAATCAGCAGATGAATCTCCTGCTGTCTCAGAATGTCAAGCGCCTGTTCCCCATCATAAGCTTTCATCACGTGAAATCCTTCCTGCACCAGGTAAATCTCGATCGCATCCACGATCTCCTTTTCATCATCGCATACCAGAATGTTGTACATACGCATTCTCCTTTCCGCGCAGATCACTTATGGGGATCGCGCCTGTGCCTGTATCTCCGGATATGATATACCGGAACAAAATTTCCTATATTGAAACAGTTTTCCCGGCAACATCATACTAAATGATTATAACACAAAACCGGCTTCTGTACCGAAAAACACAATACTTTTTCTCAGTTTAACAGAAGCCGGTTAAATTCATGTCAATTATTCATTAAGGTTTTCTTATAATTTACTGTAAAAGCGTCGTCAATGGCAATGCTCGTGGCACGTCTCCAGATCGTACTCCGCCCAGAATTCAAATTCTTCCCCCGGACGCAGCACACGCAGGGTATCTGTGTGAAGCGCCTGTTCTACTCCGTCATAAAAACCGGTAGACGGCTCCCATGCACAGTTGTAATCCCCGCGGAAGCCCCCCGCAGTGATCCACATGCCCAGCCATGGCAGCTTTTCCGCATCGTAGCGAAGCGTGCAGCGGACCTCCGACCCGGGATAGAAATATCCGCACCAACCGCTTTTCACTTTTCCGGCTGCATAATATTTCAGCTGTGTGACAGAGTCCGCGGACGGCACGCGATGAAAATCCCAGGCCTCTGCATCCGGAACCCTTACCCCGGTCGGGTCTTTCGCCCAGGTATTATTCTCTGTACCCGACATGCGTTCTTTTCCGGTTGGATGCTCTGCACCAGCTTCCCCAAGCTCCGGGCCATCCAGCACATTCAGGAAGCTCCGGATTTCTTCCGGATATAAAAGCTCCATATCCTCCTCATAGCGCACCAGGCCATGCATCGTCCAGAGAAAGGGGAACGGCACATCGCCCGTATTCAAAATGCGCCACTGAAGCCGAATCCCCTGTTCCAGAAGAAGCACGCGCTTGCGGTAGAAAAATGAATTCTCTTCACTTTTATATTCCAAAACAAGACTGTCGCCGCAAATATCCGAAGAAAAGGAGCTTCGCCAGATTTCCCCGTGATCTGTATAAGAAAATCTGCCGGCTTCCCCCGGCAGAATGCCGGGGTCGATCGTCGGGAACGCATCATCAATCCCGGAGGCATCGCATGCGGCGAATTTGGTATCGCGCTCCGGTATGCGGTAGGCAAACCGCTCCGGCTGCGCTGCCAGCTCAAAATCCGGATATTTCTCCCGTTTCAGAATGACAGATGCCAGCTTGCCTCCCAGTGCCGGCAGAATAGTCACCCGCATCCTTTTATTCTCCAGCACAACCACATGTTGGCCGCGCCACTTTTCTTTCCATATCTTCAGCTGCTGTTCTTCGCAGCAACCCACCGGGCTTTTTTTCATGCTTCTATCCATCATGCCTCTCTTCCGCCTGTCACTGAAAATACCAGATAGTAAAACCAGCTGTCGTTAACCTGCGAAGACTTACCTCATCTCATCCAGAAATAATTGTTTGTGTAAAATGGCGCCCGCATGTGCGCAGTCAATTTGCAGAACTGAGTCAAAGCACTTTGCTGCGCGTTCCAGATCCCCGATTCCGCAGCTCCCGAGCGCGATCAGATACTCACAGTGAGCACGATTGCGCACAGTAAGATCTTCATCAAACAGCTGCAGATCCGGCAAAGATACCGCAAAGTAATCAATCTTCACCTGATCATAATAATGTTTTTCCCCATAGCTGATCAGCTTGTAGAAGCGGGAGCTCGCTTTTTCTTCTCTTCCGAGGGCACGGTTTGCCAGTCCCTCATACAGGATCAGATCCGCCGGCTGGTCGTTGTAATACATCGCGCTTGCCGGCTCCTCGTCTCCGGCAGCCGCCCGCTCCAGATATTCCACCGCCTTTGCCTCATTTCCCAGATTCTGCTCACACAATCCCAGATAATAATTGATATTGTTATCCTTTGCTCCTTC
>JAJBVF010000123.1 GCA_020859965.1 Clostridiales bacterium | reverse complement strand
AAAATGTGCAAAGTAAAACAAGGAGGCATAATATGAAGATTTACCGAAAGATTATGGATGTGCTGACTGTGATCGAAAACATCGTTCTTACTCTGGCGTTTGTTCTGATCCTTGCGCTTACATTCGGAAATGTTGTTGCGAGAAAGGTATTCCAACACTCGTGGGGATTCACGGAAGAGATCGTTATTGCAGTTTTTGTGCTGCTTTCCCTGCTTGCTGCTGGTGTGGCAGCCAGGAGACCTGGTGGTCTGACCAGTCTGTCTCTGGTTCCGGATATGGTGGGACCGAAAGGGAAAAAAGTGCTGAATGTACTTTCTACGATTGCCTGTGTGGCTTACTCTCTGATTCTTGCTTATGAGGGATGGGGCCGTATGATGGCGGATAAGACACTGAGTCCGATCCTCCATATTCCAAAGGTGATCTTCTGGTCTTTTGTTCTGATCGGTGGAATTTCGCTGGCACTTCATTTTATCGAGAACTGCATTGTTTACTGTAGTCAGGATCTTACCCAGAAGGAGGAGACGGATAGATGATCACAGCGGTTTTATTTATTTCATTTTTTATTCTGTTGTTTATCGGGGTGCCGATCGGCATTTGTTTAGGACTTAGTTCTACGTTTACGATCCTTTTTGCGTCGAGTACGCAGCTCATGTATTCGAACCTGGATCTGAGCATTATCGCTACAAATACTTACACGGGTATTTCGAAATTTCTGCTGCTTGCGATTCCGTTCTTTGTACTGTCCGGAAATATCATGGCCAAAGCAGGTATTTCCACGCATCTGGTGGAGTTTATCGATGACTGCATTGGTCACCGGAAAGGCGGAATGGCGATCGTGTGTGTCATCGTCGCTTGTTTCTTTGGCGCGATTTCGGGCTCCGGTCCCGCGACAGTGGCTGCGCTTGGTGCGGTGCTGATTCCTGCGATGATTGAGTCCGGATTTACGGTTTCGTTTGCGGAAGCATTGATGGCTACGTCGAGTTCGATCGCGATTGTTATTCCTCCTTCCATCGCTTTTGTCGTATACGCGTCGATTTCAGGTGAGAGCGTGGGAGAACTGTTTATGGCAGGTATCATCCCGGGAATTTTGATGGGTGTTGCGCTGGCGATTGTTGTTATGATTGAGGCTAAAAGGAGAAATATTCAGCCGCCTCATGAAAAGCGCAGCGGGAAAGAGCGCTGGAACAGTTATACGGATGCGTTCTGGGGCCTGCTTATGCCGGTCATTATCCTTGGGGGTATTTATGGTGGTATTTTTACTCCGACGGAAGCTGCGGCTGTGGCCGTGGTATATGGCCTGATCGTGGGAATTTTTATATACCGGACAATCCATCTTAAAGAACTGTTTGAGATTTTTGTGGATTCGGCAAAGACAAGCGGAAGCATTATGCTGATTGTCGCATCAGCATCTCTGTTTTCCTACTGCTGTACTCTGTTTGGTATTTCCTCAGCTGCTCAGGCATTACTGACCAGCGTGTCCACAAACCGGTTTGTTTTCCTGATCATTGTCAATATCATCCTGCTGATTGCGGGCTGCTTTATTGATGCAAACTCAGCGATGTACATCTTTGTTCCGGTCATGCTTCCTGTGGCGAAGTCGCTCGGGTATGATCCGGTGGCATTTGGTATCATGATTACGGTAAACCTGGCAATCGGGCAGGTCACACCTCCGGTTGGTGTTAACCTCTTTGTTGCTATGGGGCTTCGGATCAAAAATGCTGCAGCTTCTCTTGCCTCCGGCAAGGAGGAATATTATCATGTGACGCTGCCGATGATCTCAAAGTCTGTTATTCCGATGATCATCGCGTGTCTGATCGTACTGCTGCTGCTCACATACTTCCCGCAGATCAGTCTGCTGCTGGTATAGCAAGGATGTGATGACAGGGAACGACAACTGCTGTTCTGCGCAGTATTGATGTTTATGGTCGTCAGAACCATTTACATATATATTTTTATTCATTCATTTTAGGAGGAAAAATCATGAAGAACTGGAAAAAAGCAATATCTTTGTGTCTCGCTGCGGCGATCGTCTCCCCGAGTACGCTTGCACTCGCAGACTATGCGGATTATGAAGCTTCAGACGTGTATGTAGCTTCTGAGGAGGCAGCGGTCTATAGTGGCACGGATGAGTGGCCGACTACGGTGTGGAATTACACCTGCTCTACCGGAGATACTTCGACCTGGGCACAGGCGGGTTATTACTTCAATGCTCTGATGCAGGAATCGACAGACGGTGCTGTTATGGTCAATGTATATGCTGCTGACCAGCTCACCAACGGTTCCCAGACAGATGGTATTCAGGCACTGATGGATGGAGCTACGATTCAGGTATCCATGCACTCGAACCTGATCTACGCAAATTTCGACACCCGTTTCAACGTAGTGTCTCTGCCGTATCTGTTTGAAGACTATGATGATGTTGACGCTGCTATGGCAGGCGATGGCGGAGAAGCTCTGAAGGAAGTCCTTGCTGAGTACGGTCTTGTATGCGAGGGCATTGGTGAAAACGGCTTCCGTCAGATCACAAACTCCAAGAAAGCCATCACTTCTGTTTCCGACCTGGCTGATATCAAGATGCGTATATGCTCCAACGATCTGTGTGCGGAAGTTTACAGCGAATGGGGCTGCGACGCGACAGTTATGAACTGGTCCGAGACTTACACGGCATTGCAGCAGGGCACGGTAGACGGTGAAGAGAATCCGGAGACCGCAATCGCTTCAAACTCCGTGCAGGACGTTCAGGATTATATCTCTCTCTGGAATGCTTACTATGATTGTCTGTTCTTCTGCATCAATCAGTCTGCGTATGATCAGTTCACAGACGAGCAGAAGGCTGTTATCGATGAGAATGCTGCAAAGGCAGTTGCTTATCAGATCGCGATCAACCGTGAGAACGTAGATGAGTTGGTTGCTGAGTGGACTGAGTCCGGTGCGATGGAAGTTACCACTCTTGACGAGATCGACTCTGATTCCTTCAAAGAGGCATGCTCCGGAGCAGAAGACTGGTATCTTGGCCAGCTGACATCCAACGGCATGAGCGAGGATGAAGCACAGGCTTATATCGATGCATTTACCGTTGCAGAGTAATTGTTCTGAGTCGGGAATAAAAGAGCGAGTTCCAGAATCGTCAGATTCCGGAGCGTTATAAGAAAAAAGGGTACATGAAAAGTTCTATATCATGTACCCTTTTTATGCGCAAGGCCGGGCAAAGAGTTTTACGGCTGAAGCCGCACCTGGCCTGCGCAGCGGGTAGGAAGGAAAAAATATTCCTCTATCCGATCATGAAAAAGGAGAAGGAATGTGACGGCAGTTCAGGATTGGCTTTTTTCATTGCAGGATATTGAATACAGAGATTTTCAGAGTAAACTGTGTCCGACAATCGCACCGGATACGATCATTGGCGTGAGGACGCCGGAGCTTCGTGCTTATGCGAAGAAAGCAGCAAAAGAAGGGAGAGCGGATGTCAAAAAGGCGGAGGAGACGGCTGTTTTCATGCAGTCATTACCGCATCGTTATTTTGAAGAGAACCAGCTTCATGCTTTCCTGATTTCTGAGGTAAAAGACTTTGAGGTATGTATGGCAGAGCTTGAAGTATTTTTGCCTTATGTAGATAACTGGGCGACCTGTGATCAGCTTTCGCCCGGACTGTTTAAGAAAAATGCGCAGCGATTGCTTCCCTATATCGATCATTGGCTTGATTCTGCTCACATTTATACGGTGCGTTTTGGGATTGGCATGCTGATGCGCTATTTTCTTGATGAAGGGTTTGAGGAGGCGTATGCAGACCGGGTGGCGTCGATTCCGGCAGACCGGCAATATTATTCCCGGTGGGATTCTGTCATTAATTTTCGTGATGCCAATATCTGTATTACAAAAACCGGCACTGCAAAAGCCAGCGATGCTGATGCCGGTGCAGGTGGTATTAATACCGTGGATGTTGGCGCTTGTGATGCGGATGTTCATGTTGCCGGCGTTATACCGATATCAAAAACGGGAGACAGACCCTACTATATCAATATGATGATCGCATGGTATTTTGCCACAGCTCTGGCAAAGCAGTATGACCGTATTCTTCCTTATCTGGAAGAATACAGGCTTGATCCCTGGACGCATAACAAGACGATCCAGAAAGCAGTGGAGAGTGATCGGATCCGCCCGGAACAGAAAACATATCTGAAGACGTTGAGGATTCAGCGTGGAAAGACCGAAAAATACTATTGATTTTTCCTTCCGCTGCGATATAATGATTCGAGCAGCTGGAGACAGGTTTGAATGGAAAGGAGTAATCTTATGAAGTATGTATGTGACGTATGCGGATGGGTATATGATGAAGAGAAAGGATATCCGGAGGGCGGCATCGCACCTGGAACCAAGTGGGAAGATATTCCGGAGGATTTCGAGTGCCCGCTCTGCTCTGTAGGGAAAGATGAGTTTTCCGTTTCTGAGGAATAAAGATGTCGAATCAATTCCCATTACAGAGAACCGTGCGAAGATGTATGAAAGAAATATGAAATGTCCGGCCTGCCTTTTGGCAGGCCGGTTTTCAGTGGCAGCACAGCACATCCGGCAGTGTGGTACATCTGGCAGCGTCCGTTTTATCTAATGACTTGAAGGGATGTGGAAAGCGTGATAAAATCGGACTAGCTGCATCAGGCATGATGGATAACCTGGCACATGAGGAAAGAGGAGGAGACTATGGATACGGTAAGACTTGGAAAAACAGAGATCGTGACGAATAAAAACGGATTTGGCGCGCTTCCGATTCAGCGGGTCAGCGATGAGGAAGCGGTGAGAATCATCCGTACGGCTTATGAGAAAGGGGTGACCTTTTTTGATACCGCGCGGTTCTATACAGACAGTGAACATAAACTGGGACTGGCTCTTTCGGATGTCCGCGATAAGGTATTTATTTCTTCTAAGACTGCGGCGGTAAAGCCGGAGGACTTCTGGAAGGATCTGGAGACTACCCTTACGAATCTGAAGACGGATTATCTGGATATTTATCAGTTCCACAATCCTTCTTTCTGCCCGAAGCCGGGAGATGAAAGCGGCGTGTACGAATGCATGCTTGAGGCGAAGAAGCAGGGAAAGATTCGACATATCGGAATTACGAACCATCGCCTGAAGGTGGCAAATGAAGCGATTGAGTCCGGCTTGTATGAGACCCTCCAGTTTCCGTTCTGCTATCTGGCGACGGAGGATGATGAAAAGCTGGTATCGGCTTGCAAAGAGGCTGACATGGGATTTATTGCGATGAAGGCGCTCTCCGGAGGACTGATCACAAATTCAGCGGCGGCATACGCGTTTGAAGCACAGTTTGACAATGTCCTTCCAATCTGGGGTGTTCAGAGGATGAGCGAGCTGGAAGAGTTTTTGTCCTACATTGTCTGTCCGCCGGTGATGACGGATGAGATCCGTGCGCTGATCGCAAAAGACAGGCTGGAACTGATGGGCGAATTCTGCCGGGGCTGCGGTTACTGTATGCCGTGTCCGGCAGGGATTGAGATTAACAACTGTGCACGCATGTCGCTGATGATCCGCCGCGCACCATCGGAAGCGCAGCTGACACCGGAAATGCAGGCGAAGATGATGAAGATTGAGGAATGTCTGCACTGCAACAGCTGCAAGAGCAAGTGCCCGTATCATCTGGATACGCCGACGCTGCTTGCGAAGAACCTGAAGGATTATAAAGAAATTCTCGCAGGGAAGGAATATTGAGATACCGGTAACTTACTCGATTGAAGAAAAAGGATAACAACAGAGACGTTTTACAGGGAGTTTTTATGTTAACAGAGCGTATTGAGAAAATCAGACAGAATTATGTGAACAGCAAGCCGCAGATTTCGACAGAGCGTGCAAGGATCTGGACGGAATCCCATAAGCGGACGGAAGGCCAGCCGGTATGCATCCGGCGTGCGCAGGCATTTTATGATACCTGTGCTGAGCTTGGCGTACATATTTTTGAGGGAGAACTGATTGTTGGCGCGATCGGTGAGTTCCGGAAATGCGGGATCCTGACTCCGGAGTTTTCCTGGAAATGGGTAGATCAGGAGATGGATACCTTTTCAGAACGCCGCAGGATCCGTACATTATGACGAAGGAACAGTGCGAATATGTGCGGGAAGACATTTTCCCTTACTGGAAGGGGCGGTCTCTGGAAGAGACGTTCCTGTCGCGGCTGCCAAAGGATACTGCTAAGATTGGCGTGGATACGGGAATTATTGACAATGACTCCAAATGGAGGCAGGCGGTAGGCGAGATTACTCCGGACTATCAGGATGTTCTTTTCCCGAAGGGATTCGGCGGAATCATAAAAGAGGCGGTGGAGAAAAAGGCGGCGCTTTCCTACGCGAATGCCCAGGATCAGGAAAAGATCGAGTTTTACGATTCTGTTATCCTTACTTCAAAGGGAATCATATTATATGCGAACCGGTATGCGGATGAGGCAGAGCGCCTTGCCGCTGCGGAGACGGATGCGGCGAGAAAAGCAGAGCTGGAGCGGATTGCCGCCATCTGCCGCAGAGTTCCGGAGCATTCGCCGGAATCCTTCTATGAGGCGGTTCAGTTTGTCTGGTTTACTCAGATCGGCGGTATTTTATCTGAGAATCCGCTGTCTTTGAATCCGGGACGTTTCGACCAGTATATGGATCCGTATTACGAGAAGGACATAAAAGACGGGAATCTCACACCGGAGTTCGCGCAGGAGTTGGTGGATGCGCTCTGGCTGAAGTATTCCGAGTGGGTTTGGACGATCTCCGCTAACACGGCGGATTACTTTGCCGGATATAATCAGTTCCAGAATCTGACCGTTGGCGGAAAGACAAGGGAAGGACTCGATGCGACTAACCCGGTCACCTTTATGGCGATGAAGGCGACAGAGGAAGTGAAGACACATCAGCCGGGGCTGAGTGTGCGTGTTCACCAGGACTGCCCGGAGGAGTTTTTGTCTGCTGTCACCCATCTGGTCAGCACGGGGACCGGTTTTCCGGCAATCCACAATGACAGTGTGGGCTATCAGATGCTTCTGAATGCCGGATATGAGCCGGACGATGCCAGAGACTGGAACAACTGCGGGTGTGTCGTTCCGCATTTCAGAAAGACAGGCGAATGGACCGCGGCGGTAAATATGAATTTTGGTTCTGCGATCGAGTATGCACTGAATGAAGGCAGGAGTCTTATGACCGGAGAGGCTATGGGGCTTTCCGAGAAGCCGGCGGCAGAGTTCACTTCTTATCAGGAAGTGGAGGACGCCTTTTTCCGCCAGTTTAAAAATCTTTGCTATCATTCTGTTGTCCTTACTACGACTGCACAGAGAATTCACTGCGAAATGGTGCCGAGGCCGTTTTTGTCTTCCTGTATGGAGGAATGCATGAAAAACGGTACGGATCTGAGCAAAGGCGGCGCGAAATATAATGTCGGACCGGTGATTACCGGAATTGGTCTGGCAGTGACGGCAAATTCGCTGGCTGCTGTAAAAAAACTGGTTTTTGAAGATGGAATCTGTACGATGAAGGATCTGACCGATGCGCTGGCAGCAAACTGGGAAGGCTATGAATCTCTCCGCGAAAAGGCACAGGCAGCACCGAAATACGGAAATGACGACGCCTATGTGGACGACATTGCGCTGAAAATCGCCAATTTCTTTTATCATGAGATCCATTCTTATAAGGATATTTTCGGATCCCCATTTACGACGGCGTTTATGGGTATCAGCAACTATATTCCGATGGGGCGCGTCCTTGGAGCGACTCCATGCGGCAGGAAAAATGGCGAACCTTCCAGTGAAGGGGTATCGCCCTATGTGGGTACGGATACCTCCACGCCGCTTGCGGCGATGCGTTCTGCGGCAAAGCTGAATCAGGAGGTTCACTCCGGTGGGACCCTGCTCAACCTCCGTTTGAATCAGGAGCTGGTGAGCACAAAGCGCGGGCAGGCAAACCTTGGTGCGATGATTCAGAACTTTTTCTCACTGGGGGCGTTTCATGTGCAGTTCAACACGCTTTCCAGCAAAACGCTGCGCGACGCACAGGCACATCCGGAAAATTACCGGGATCTGCTTGTCCGGGTGGCCGGATACAGTAC
>JAJBVF010000315.1 GCA_020859965.1 Clostridiales bacterium | reverse complement strand
TCTCTAAGACCCACCTGACCCCGCGGCTCTTCGTCTAGTAGAAGATGCTTCGGAGTGGGAGGGAGAACCTTCACCAGAAGCTGAAACGAAGACCGCGACAGAAGCCGTAACAGAGTCTGAAACGGAGGCGGACGATGGAATCATGCTGGCGGCAGAGGCTGGAGCGTCGGCCGCAGCGAGTGAAGCAGAAGTATTGACTGCGGCGACCGAATCGGAGACTGGAGATGAAAATCTGACGAATGTCACTCAGGACAGATCGGTCACTGTTTCCGCACAGGTGCTTTACGGAGAAACGTTGTTGACCGCGGAAACGGAAGTGACATATTATGCGGCGCTTTTTACCGGTACGGGAACGGAACAGACGATCGTAAGTGATGTGAAAGCACTGACTTTTGCGGCGGGAGATACCGCCAGCGGAAGCATTACCTTTGACAGCCTGGCGGCGGGCACCTATTATGTGGCCGCGACCGATGAAGCAGGCAATCTGCTGCAAACGACAAAGACTCTGAGCGCACCGATTACGGAGGTGACGCTCGCTGAAGCAGATACTTCGAAGAGTGCAGTGCTGCAGTATCTGTATACGGCGGCATGGCCGGAGGACGCATTCAGCTATCCGGTAAAGCTGTCTGTCACTTTAAATGTACTTGACCGGGATGGAAAAGCATTGACCGGGAAGGAAAAGTTTTACGCGAACATTTACAGTGATGCGGATAAGACGACTCTGGTGAATACCTCACCGATCACTTTTTCCATGGCTGGCAACAGTACGAAAACAAAGACATACACACTGAAAGCGACAAAGCCGCAGCAGACATTTTACATTGCCGAGACGGACAGCAGCGGGGCGGCGGTAGTTGGCGGAGAAAATGGATTTGCTTATGTGGTTTCCTATGACGCTTCGGATGCGGTTACCATTAAATGCGGGGATACGGAAGCGGCAGTGACGATTCAGAATAAGCTGAACGATTCTACTATAAAGATTCGTGTGGAAGATGCATCTACCGGAAAGCTTCTCTCGGGTGCTACGCTTGCGGTGAAGGATAGCTCTGGCAATATTTATGAGGTTGAGGCAGCCGGCGGAAAGACGTTTGCGTCAGGTGCGACAGAATTGGTGTGGACGAATGCACTGACGGATGGTGAGACTTATTATCTGACAGAAATCACGGCGCCGACCGGATATACGCCGATTCCGGATGTGTCTTTCACAGTAGTGAGAGGCTGTACGACGGAAGTGGTTCTGCAGAATACGCAGACAGTTTCCACGTCCTATGCATTGACTGCTGCCAAAGAAGTATATGTGGGTGAATATCAGGTCTATGCGTATAGTACGTCCGGAACAAGCGGGAATTATACGTTTTATGCGGCGCTGTTTTCGGATGCGGCCCGTACAAAGAAAGTCAGTGATGTCATGTCCATGCAGGTCAGCGGATTTACCGGCAGTGTGACATTTTCCAACCTGACCCAGGGCGGTGTGTATTATCTTGCAGAGACGGATGAATATGGAATTGTACAGTCATCGACGGATGCGCTTACGATCCGCTATACAAACAGCGGTGAAGTGAAAATGTCACAGACTACTCAGAGCATGGTCATACAGAATGTCTATGCTTCTTTGCCGAGCGGCTACCGCTATACCGGGACACTGACTTTTACGCTGAATGTGACGGATTCGTCCGGTACAGCGGAGGCGGTGACAGATACGTTTTATGCGGGAATCTTCCGGAGTGCGGATTATAGCGACACACCGACAGTGGTGCAGCTGAATCTGCAGAATGCTTCTACGGTAACTGTGCGTCGGAGGATCCTGCTCTCGGGTGAGAATGATACGACTTATTATATCGCGGAAGTGGATTCAGCCGGAAACCGGATTACCGACGATTCGGACTTCTCATACACTGTGACGGTGGACAGTCCGACGGTCACGATCACGAAGGGCAGTAACCAGACGGTGACGATTACGAATAAGGCGAAAACCACGAAAGCCACACTTTATATTACGAAGCGTGTATATGATGGCTCTTCTCTTCTGGCCGTGAGCGAGACCTTTTATGCCGGTCTGTTTAAGGACGCGGAGCTCACGGAACTTTATGCAGATCCAATCGCGCTGAATCTGGAGAATGAAAGTGAAAAAACACTGAAGCTGACTTTGAATCTTGGCTCTGCTTCCGGAGTTACCGTCTATATTGCGGAAGTGGATAAGGACGGCAATGTGATCGAGGATCAGAGTTCGTTCGGCTATCAGATCAAAATCGTAAATGCGACAGCGGAATTTACACAGGATAATCTGGAAATTCAGACGGTATTGCTGAATTCGGTATATGGGACGAGCTCGGACGATGACTGGGATGATATCATGTATTCAACATCTTCGGATCTGTTCGATGATGATTCGTATTATTCTATGGACGACAATGGTTATATCTCAGGTGACGATGATTCCGTCCAGACCGGCGACAATACTCCGCTGGCTGCCTGGTTGTTGCTGCTTTGCGGGGCATTCGCAGTCTTTGCGTGGGAGTTTGGCCGTACGAAAAAAACGCTGGAATAACGAACAGCTGATAAAGCAGGCGTTGCAAACCACAAACGGTTAATCTGGCCGCAAGTGATAAAGTAAGCGTTACTAACATAAGATGATGGAAAAGACTTCATCCGCGGGTGTCTGGAATGGAATACAGGGAACAGCGTCCGGCTGGATCTGCTGTTTCGGGAAGGCATTGGCGGGGAAAGGATTATGATGAAGCTTCTTTTCTACCTGTCGGAGCTGCTTCTTCCATTTGTGGTATTTTACATTATATGCTATGGAATGGCTGCAAAAGTGCCAGTCTATGACAGTTTTATCAGGGGCGCAGGGAACGGCCTGGAAATGGTCGTAAAGCTTGCGCCCACTTTTATTGGCCTGACGGTGGCAACGGGGGTGCTGCGGGCATCCGGGTTCCTGGACCTGGCAGCGACGCTGATCGGGCGGGCTCTGCCGGATAGCATATTTCCTTCCGCACTGGTACCACTTGGTATTTTGAAACTGTTTTCTTCCAGCGCGGCGACCGGCCTTCTGCTGGATATTTATAAGCAGTATGGAACAGATTCGCTGACCGGTCTGACAGCCTCACTGATGCTGAGCAGTACGGAGACTGTTTTTTATACGATGAGTGTATATTATATGGCTGCAGGCATTAAAAAAACGCGCCACACGTTGTGCGGCGCGCTTCTTGCGTCTTTTGCCGGAATAGCGGCAAGTGCGATGCTGGCCAGACTGATGAACTGAGCAGGCGGAGCGAAAACCGGAAGAGGGTTTGCCTGGAAAACATCGTTCCAGATGTATTTCAAGGAGCAGCAATCGCAGATTTAATTTGTCTCATCAGGCAGTTTGACTTTCGACATTGCCTGAGCGGAATCCTGTTCTTCGTTTTTGATCTCCCAGTGGATCAGGAGGGTAAGGGCGGCCCGGAGCGCGATGATGCCTGCCACAATCAGCAGTTCGTCCATGCTGCGCAGCACTACTGTACGCAAAATTTCACTGCCCATCTTGAATTCCAGACCAAGAGCAAGGCCTTTTGCCAGATGAAGACGTGTATCGGGCCTTTGTTTTACACAGTCGATCAGTCCATGGATGCCGGCGAGAATGATGACGCCAACTCCGATGTATTCAAACAGAAGGATTGCGCTGTTGACGATCAGATTCAGAATTTCTTCCAAAAACGATATAAGAGTGTTTACTACATCCATGTCAATGCCTCCTCTTGCGCAGTATATTGTAAAATCAGTATAACGTAGATAGATTGGAAAGGCAAGCGTAAGTTTCACGAGTCTGTCCATTGAGGACGCTTTTACTGTAAATTTTAGATTGCGATTCTGTTTTATACATGGTAAGATATTCCGTGATGTAGTTTTTCTGTCTAAAACGATATGTTTATAATAAACAGGCTTACGGCATTGACGGACATTGATGGAAGGGAGAGAAGGCAGCGGTTATGAAGACGATAGCGATCGTTACGGACAGTAACAGCGGGATTACTCAGGAAGAGGCGAAAAGACTCGGAATTTATGTGATACCGATGCCATTTTATATAAATGGAAATCTGTTTTACGAAGATGTGAACCTGACTCAGGAGGAGTTTTACCGGTATCTGGAGACCGGCGCGGAGATTTCGACTTCAATGCCGGTGATCGGAGAAGTGACGGATCTGTGGGACGGGCTTCTGAAAGAGTATGAGGAGATCATACATATTCCAATGTCAAGCGGATTGAGCGGCACCTGTAACACTGCGATGATGCTGGCACAGCAGTACGACGGCAGGGTTCATGTGATAGATAATAAGCGGATTTCCGTGACACAGAAGCAGTCTGCGCTGGACGCGAAAGCGATGGTGGAAGCCGGATATGACGCAGAGCAGATCTGTGAGCGGTTGATGCAGACCAGATATGACGCAAGCATTTATATTACGCTGGAGACCTTATATTATCTGAAAAAGGGCGGCAGGATCACTCCGGCGGCAGCAGCTATCGGATCGCTGCTGCACATAAAACCGGTTCTGCAGATTCAAGGGGATAAGCTGGATTCTTATGCGAAAGCCAGGACCAAAAAAGCGGCGCGCACGATCATGCTGGACGCGATCCGCAAGGACATCCGGGAACGCTTCGGTTCAGATGAGAGCTCGGAGGATATGCAGATCGCGATGGCATATTCGGGCTCGTACTCCGAAGAAGTGCGTTCCTGGAAACAGGAGATGGAAGAAACATTTCCTGCTCATAAGGGAAAAATTCTGGCAGATCCGCTTGCTCTGAGCGTATCCTGTCATATCGGAGCCGGAGCGATCGGAATCGGATGTATGAAACGGGTCAGGACAGCTTTTTGATACACTGTTCTCTGAGAATAGCAAATGGCACCGGACCGGTCTCCAGTACCGCCTGGTGGAATGCCTTAAGTGAAAAATTCGTGCTGTCTGATTTCAGAGAGTCGCGCAGGGACTCAAAATTCAGGCAGCCGACATAATACTGCAGATAGTTGGCCGGCGCTTCCAGTATCGTCTGATAGAGTGATTCGGCAGTATCCGCGGAAAAGCCAAGCTGTGTGAGGAAATTGCTGACTTCTTCCGGAGTATAGCCCCGATAATGGATCCCGATGTCAAGCAGGGAGGCGAGCCCGAGTGTGAATGAGCGGTTGAGCCGGCTGATCTCTGCAGTGGTGCGGTCGCCGTCGTAGAGGGAATAGGCATACATTTCCACATAGGTAGCCCAGCCCTCTGTATATCCGCCGACATCCAGAATACAGCGGAGCAGATCGGGGGACTGTGAGGCAAAGAAAACATTCTGGTAAAGATGCCCGGGGTACCCTTCGTGAGCGAGTGTGGTATAGAGCTCCAGTCCGGAATACTCACTTGCCGGGTTGATGTAAATGACGTTGCTGGTGTAATCATCAATGGTCGGCGTCAGGTAGAAGGCCGGGCTTAAGTATTCCTGCAGGGATTCGTGGACATATTTTACTTCGCAGGAGACGGCGGTAAGGGGCGGGAAGTCATTGCTGATCTTTTCATTCAGGTCTGCGAGCATGGCGATGGGCTCTTCCGCAGCGGATGTTTCGGATTCTGCTGCCGGATCGAAGCCGTTTCCATCCTGGGCGGCTGCTTCGCTGGCCGTTTCCTGTTGCGTGGTATCGCCGGTCGTTTCTGTCTGCGCGGTTGTGTCGGAAGCCTCATTGGGCGAACCGGGGAGAAGCTCCTGCAGAGCAGCATAATCCGCCACCATCCGTGTTTTGATCTCCTCTTCGATTTCATCGATGGCGCGCTCGTCGCCAACCATACTCTTTACGAGATATTCATAATATTTCCTGCCATCCGGATAGTAATACAGTCCCATCTCATTTATGCAGGTACCTTCCAGATCCGCAAGACCTTCGGCCAGTGATTGGTATGCAGGTAACACATATTCTGTCAGGATGGACTGATTTCTTTTTTTATATGCAATCTTTTCATCAGCCGTCAGGTTGTTAATCGAATCCACTTTTTCATTAAAAATCTCCATCAGATAATGGTCTTCCATATCGGAGACAAAATCCAGACACTGGGAAATCACACCGAGCACTGAGCCGCTGCTCATGAAGAGGCCTGCGCTGGCTTTATCCTGTTCGAAGGATAAGAGCGAATCGAAATAATCCGGGATCTGTGAAAGAAGTGAGAGGTAGTCTTCGATATCGCCTTTTGTACGGAAGGCATATTCTGCGAGCAGGATCGGGAGCTGCGCCTGTACCCCCAACGTCGGGCCGAGCGGTTCATCATAGAGGAGCAGATCAGATGCACCGAGCTCGGTTCTGAGATAATCGAGGAACACGTCATAGGTAAGCTGTCTTTGCTCAGAAAGCTTATCATAGTCGAATCTGCGCAGAGCGGTAAGATCATTTTCCAGAGCAGCGCAGGCATCCTGACGTGCTTTTAGCGAGGCACTTCCGAGAATTGTGTCCGTACCATTCAGCCCATAAGAAGAAGGATCCGAAACCATATAATGAAGCGTGAGGGTATTCCCGGACAGCTCGCTGCGGAATACCTCTTCTGTGAACCGGACAAAGCGCTGCTCTTCTGTCAGCAGAAAGGAAGGCGGATGTGTGATAAAATGACAGGTGATGAGCGTGAAGAGAGCTGCAATGAGTGGAGGAAGGAGTGCGTGGAGCAGTCGTCTATGGATCCGGCTATGAGGAGAAATCACCTGTTTGCGTGCATCCTGTGATGAGGAGGAAGCGGATGAGCAAATGCGGCTATTGTTGAACCGGATATTGCGGGGACAGTTGCAGGGTGAATGAGATGCGTCAGAGGATTGGAAAAAGTGCGGCATGGAATACTCCCGGGCTATAAAAAACTTTCGGGACAGTTTATGCCGGCGCGGGAGATATTATGCAAAAATCTCCTTGACAGAAAAAACGGTCTGTGTTAAGTTACAGACACTGATACACTCATTGACAAAGAGAGTACGCATATCGGATGGTTGCAGAGAGTCCCCGGTTGGTGAAAGAGGATTCCGGAAGGTGTGCGGAAGATGGCTTTTGAGAGGCGCAGGTGAACGGCTGCCCGGATAAACAGATACCGGAGCGCTCTTAGCCTGCGACAGGTCCGCCTGTTACAGCGGTAATGAGGTTTGTGTTTTATGGCTTACGCAATGCATGGAATCTGGAGATGGAGCTTTGATTCCGGGATGTTGCGGCATTTTGGACACAGACGAACAGAAGTGGTACCACGGATTCGTCCGTCTTCTGATTTTGTGCAGAAGACGGATATTTTTTTGGAGGTAAACTATGTGCAAACCAAAGTATTACATCACAACGGCGATTGCCTATACATCGGGGAAGCCGCATATCGGGAACACGTATGAAATCATTCTCGCGGACAGTATCGCGCGTTTTCGCCGTGAGCAGGGCTATGAGGTTTTTTTCCAGACAGGAACCGATGAGCATGGTCAGAAAATTGAATTGAAGGCGGCGGAAGCGGGGGTGACTCCGCAGGAGTTTGTAGATGGTGTCGCGGGTGAGATCCACCGGATCTGGGATCTGATGAACACTTCCTATGATAAGTTTATTCGCACCACGGACAAGGATCATGAGGCACAGGTGCAGAAAATTTTTAAGAAGCTGTATGATAAGGGCGATATTTACAAGGGCGCGTATGAGGGAATGTACTGTACGCCATGTGAATCTTTCTGGACAGAATCCCAGCTGGTGGACGGCAAGTGCCCGGACTGCGGCCGCGAAGTGAAGCCTGCGAAGGAGGAAGCGTATTTTTTCAGAATGAGCAAGTATGCTGATCGGCTGATCGAACATATTAATACACATCCGGAATTTATTCAGCCGGTATCGCGCAAAAATGAGATGATGAACAATTTCCTGCTGCCGGGGCTTCAGGATCTTTGTGTATCCAGAACTTCCTTTAAGTGGGGGATTCCGGTGACCTTTGATCCGGATCATGTGGTTTATGTGTGGCTGGATGCGCTGACCAACTACATCACGGGAATTGGCTATGACTGCGATGGAGAGAGTACCGAGCAGTTCAAAGAATACTGGCCGGCAGATCTGCATCTGATCGGAAAGGATATCATCCGCTTCCATACGATTTACTGGCCGATCTTTCTGATGGCGCTGGATCTGCCGCTGCCGAAGCAGGTATTCG
>JAJBVF010000296.1 GCA_020859965.1 Clostridiales bacterium | reverse complement strand
CATTTACTGCAGTCATCAAAGAAGTTTCGGAATATCCGGATCCATCCGGCTCAGATTATGTTTATTCGGGGAATTCCAATGCGTCTTATTATCCGTTTTACGCGTTGATTGATGACCCGGAGGGGATAGAAGAAGAAGGAGCTGAGATGACTTTGTCCGACGCATATGCGGATTCCTCGGACAGTGTTTGCCTGGATTCTTATTTTGTCAGAACAGACAGCACCGGGAATAATTATGTATATGTCCAGGGAGAGGATGGAAAACTGGAAATGCGGTATGTCACGACCGGGCGTACTTTTTATGATTACTATATTGAGATCACAGCAGGATTATCAGAGTCTGACCTGATTACCTTCCCGTATGGCGACAATGTTTACGAAGGCGCGCCGACTCAGGAAGTAGATTCTCTTGATGAGGCGTCGTGGTATGATTATTCGTGATCCGGAGAACTGATTTTCAAAAAGAAAATATCCGAGGCACAATGCGGAGGGAAAACATTGGCCTGAACCGTGGTATGGGAGGTGCGAAATTTGCTTGAAAACCTGAGACTTTCCTTTCAGAGTATATGGGCACACAAGATGCGGTCATTTCTTACGATGCTGGGTATCATTATCGGTATTGCTTCGATTATTGCAATTGTATCTACTATTATGGGAACAAATGAGGAAATTAAAAACCAGCTGATCGGATCGGGAAGCAATACAGTAAATATCAATTTGAAACAGGATGGATATGATCTCTCAATTTACTCTTCGTCTGAGATTCCATACGGTGTTCCTGAAGTGAGCGATTCCGTAAGAAGTGAGATCCTCGCACTTGACTCAGTAGAAAATGTCACCTGTTTTACAGAGCGGGAAGGTGCGGGTGATATTTATTACCTGAATGAGGAATTTTCTTCTACGACAGTTCGCGGGGTTGACACCAGTTATTTTGACACGACTGGTTATGTATTGCGATCCGGCAGAGGATTTATTGAGAGCGATTATACGGAATTCAGAACGGTAGCGATCATAGACAGCACGCTTGCAGACGAGTATTTTCCAAACGAAAATGCCGTGGGGAAGACACTGGAGATCAGTGGGACACCGTTTACAATTATCGGGGTCGTTGTTGAGTCCGACACCTATTCTGCTTCCATTAGCACTGTGTCGGAATATGATTCCGCATCTTACTCTACCGTAGGATATCTGTTTGTACCTAAGGCATCCTGGCCGATTATTTACTGTTTCGATGAGCCGGAGAATGTAATCGTGAAGGCAACGAGTACAGATGATATGGAAGAAGCCGGAACAGAAACGGAAGATATTTTAAATGCGATGATCTCCAGCTCTCAGTCAGATGTGAAATACGACGCGGAGAATCTCCTGGAGCAGGCAAGGGAACTTGAAGACCTGGGCAGTGCCATGAACAATCAGTTAATCTGGATTGCCAGCATTTCTCTGCTTGTGGGCGGCATTGGTGTGATGAATATAATGATGGTATCTGTGACAGAACGAACCAGCGAGATCGGACTGAAAAAAGCGATCGGCGCAAGAAAACGCGCGATCCTCGGACAGTTTCTGACTGAATCCGTGGTTCTCACCAGTATTGGTGGAATGCTGGGAGTGGGAGCGGGTATTGGCATGGCTTATATTATTAATAAGATATCAGGCGTTGCAGTTGCGATCAGTGTTCCGGCGTCTGTTATTGCTGTTCTGTTTTCTATGTTGATCGGAATCGTATTCGGACTGATGCCTTCTATGAAAGCGGCAAATCTGGATCCGATAGAGGCTCTTCGAAGAGAGTAGAAGCTATATTACAAAAACTATGACACAAAATGAAAGAAAAGGCTTGCATAGAGACAGATTCCTGTGTTATAATGCCAAAGTTGGAAATAAACACGTATGTTGATTCCGGGGTCGGTGCCTTTGGGTCTCTCCGGGAAACGAGACATATGGAAGAAGCAAACCAAAAAAAGGAGACAGACATGAGCGTAATATCTATGAAACAGTTACTGGAAGCAGGTGTTCATTTTGGTCATCAGACCAGAAGATGGAACCCGAAGATGGCAGAGTACATTTACACAGAGCGGAATGGCATCTATATTATCGACCTTCAGAAGTCCGTTGTTAAGGTTGATGAGGCTTGCCGCGCAGTTGCGGATCTCGCAGCAAATGGCGGTACCATTCTTTTCGTTGGTACTAAGAAGCAGGCGCAGGATGCAGTTCAGACTGAGGCTGAGAGATGCGGAATGTTCTATGTGAATGAAAGATGGCTCGGCGGCATGCTGACCAACTTCAAGACCATCCAGTCCAGAGTGAAATATTTGAAAGATCTTGAGAGACAGCAGGAAGACGGTACGTTTGACCGCCTGCCGAAGAAGGAAGTTATTGCCCTTAAGAAGAAAATGGAAAAGCTGGAGAAGAACCTTGGCGGTATTAAGGAAATGAAACGGATTCCGGATGCTATTTTTGTAGTAGATCCGAAAAAGGAGAGAATCTGTGTTCAGGAAGCACATACACTTGGTATCCCGCTGATCGGTATCTGCGATACGAACTGCGATCCGGAAGAACTGGATTATGTTATCCCTGGTAATGATGATGCTATCCGTGCAGTGAAGCTGATCGTCTCTAAGATGGCGGACGCTGTCATTGAGGCAAAGCAGGGAGCTGAGCAGGCAGTAGCTGAGGAGGCTTTTGAGGAAGCTCCGGTTGATGCATTTGCAGAATAATTATCCCAGATTCGATTTATCACTGATCAGGAGGAGAATAAAATGGCTGTTACAGCAGGAATGGTAAAAGAGCTTAGAGAGATGACAGGCGCTGGTATGATGGACTGCAAAAAGGCTCTGACAGCGACTGAAGGAGATATGGACAAGGCAGTAGAATGGCTCAGAGAGAAAGGGCTTGCGACTGCTCAGAAGAAGGCAGGCAGAATTGCGGCTGAGGGTATCGCTATGGTAAAGGTATCTGAGGATTGCAAGAGTGCAGTTGTGGTAGAGGTAAATGCAGAAACTGACTTTGTGGCAAAGAATGAGAAGTTCCAGGGATATGTGGCTCAGGTAGCCGAGCAGGCGATGGAGACAAAGGCTGCTGACATTGAGGCCTTCCTTGCAGAACCGTGGAAATTCGATACAACGAAAACCGTAAACGAGGCCCTGGCAGGACAGATCGCTGTTATTGGCGAGAATATGAATATCCGAAGATTCGTTCAGGTCAAAGAGGAGAATGGTTTTGTAGCTTCTTACACTCATATGGGTGGAAAGATCGGTGTACTTGTGGATGTTGTGACGGATGTCGTAAATGATGCGGTGAAAGAGATGGCAAAGAATGTGGCTATGCAGATTGCCGCATTGAAGCCGCTGTACACCAGCGATAAGGAAGTCAGTGAAGATTATATCGCACATGAGAAGGAAATTCTTCTCGCACAGATTCAGAATGATCCGAAGGAATCCCAGAAGCCGGAAAAGGTTATCATGGGTATGATCCAGGGACGTATCAAGAAAGAACTCAAAGAGATCTGTCTGCTTGATCAGGTTTATGTAAAGGCAGAAGATGGCAAACAGTCCGTAGGTCAGTATGTAGCTCAGGTTGCAAAGGCAAACGGCGCGAACATTGAGATCAAAGGATTTGTTCGTTACGAGACCGGCGAGGGAATTGAGAAGAAGCAGGAAGACTTTGCGGCTGAAGTGGCAAAGCAGATGGCAGGAAACTAATAAGACAGTACATTCATGAAGAGCAGCTCTCCTTGCGGATACAGTTCAGGGAGAGCTGTTTTCTTACTTGCTTTGTCCGGAGCTACAATGCAAAGGTCTGATTTCGAAGAAGATTTTTAATTCAAAGGAGAAAACGCAGAATGGAGAATCAGTATATAGAACACGCTGTTAGACTTCGTGCTATTACGGAGATTCATTACAATTGTGCGCAGGCAGTCCTGGTGCCGTTTGCAAGTGTATGCGGTATCAGCGAAGAGAAGGCATATCAGCTTGGTGCGCATTTTGGATCTGGTATGAAAATGGGTTCTGTTTGTGGTGCCGTGACAGGGGCGCTGATGGTGATCGGAATGCTTGGAGGTACAGACGACCAATATCGTGCTTTTATGAAAATGATGCGGGATAACCATGGCATCTCCCTTAACTGTGTGGATTTGCTGAAAAAGAACCAGGAAGCTGGCCAGGAGAAAAAAGTGCATTGTGATCATATGGTATATGAAGCGATTGCGGATCTGACTGAGGTAATGCAGTTATAGTAAAGGCAGCTAAAGGAAAACGGATTGTTTTTAATCTGAAGTATAGTGCCCCATAGAGCTGCAACAAAAAATCAGCTGCAAGGAAGGGGAAGGAACGGGTAATGATTCAGGATATCGGAGAACATAGATTTCATAATGAATATCGAATGGATGTAGTTCCAAAGGCGGACAGCCGGATTCTTTTTTACCGCGGACGGGAGATTTTTGTAAAATGTGATGATTCTGGTGTTTCGTTTTTACGCTACGAACAGCTGGTGCAGAAATGTCCGCATATAAGTGAGACTCCGGTTTTTCTGTTTTCTATAGACGGGATCGATTATTTCCTTTACCGGGAATATGGAGCGGAACATGCTGCCCGTAATCATCTGACCCGTACAGAACCGGATGATTATCAGGTAGATGAATGGGATGGCAGAGGACTGCAGGAATTATTTCCGGGATTTACATGGGAAAAGATTGACCGGATGCGTGCTGCAGAACCGAAGGAGGCTGTCTTTGCAGGGGTTACGGGAATGCAGCTTTATGGCTGGTATAAAAGCAGACGCTTTTGTCCGGCATGCGGAAGACCTATGGTACACGGACAGAAGGAACGTATGATGCACTGTGAGACCTGTGGGCAGATTGAGTATCCGAAAATCTGCCCGGCTGTGATCGTTGCAGTGACGAATCAGGATCGGATTTTGCTGACAAAATATGCCGGCCGCGATTTCAAAAAATACGCATTAATCGCTGGATTTGCCGAAATCGGCGAGACAATAGAAGAGACTGTAGCACGGGAAGTAATGGAAGAAGTCGGTCTGAAGATAAAAAATATACGATATTATAAAAGTCAGCCGTGGTCTTTTACGGATACCCTGCTGATGGGCTTTTTTGCTGAGGTAGATGGATCAGATACCATTTCTCTGGATCAGACAGAATTATCGGAAGGTAAATGGTGTACAAAAGAGGAAGTGCCGGAAGATGACGGCGTGAGTCTTACGCGTGAAATGATGGGTGTTTTCAAAAATGGCAATTTGAACAGGATACATTCTATACAGGAGTAATGAATGCTCGCATTAAATTAAGCAAAGGAAAATAAAGCAAAACAAAGCAAAATAAAGCAATGGAAAACAAAAACAGAGCAACGAATAACAAATCGAGGTAAAAGGAAATATAACAAAGAAAAAACGGGAGAGGCTATATGCAGGAAAACAGTCAGATGACAAACAGCATAAATACAGCAGCATGCAGTTTTAAGGTTATCGGCACAGGCAGCTGTGTACCCCAGAAGGTGGTGACAAATGAGGACCTTACGGCTTTTCTGGATACCAGTGATGAGTGGATCAGAACCCGCAGCGGGATTGAACAGCGCCATATCTGCACTACGGAGACTACTTCTGAGCTTGCCATCAATGCTGCCAGAAATGCCCTTGAAAACGCGGGAACGCTTGCAGACGAAATCGATCTGATCCTCTGTGCGACAATCAGCGGAGAATATATCTGTCCATCTATGGCGGCCCTTGTACAGAAAAGTCTTGGCTGCCAGTGTCCCTGTATGGATATCAGCGCCGCATGCACAGGATGGGTGTACCTTATGGATACGGCTGCTGCTTTTTTTGCAAAAGGCGGTATCCGCAAAGCTCTTTTGATCGGAGCGGAATCTATGTCCCGTATTTTGAACTGGAAGGATCGCACCACGGCTGTCTTGTTTGGTGATGGGGCGGGGGCTGCGGTACTCTCTCCGGGTGAGAACTATCTGGGAGCTTCATTTGCCACAGAAGGAAATGATGAGGTGATCGCGATTCCCACAGATAAGGGGATTTCTCCCTGGTGTGACCGGGAAGGAAAACTGCCGCTTCTGCATATGGATGGACAGGAAACCTACAAATTCGCGGTCAGTAATCTCCCGAAACGGATTGATGAGGTACTGGCAAAAGCCGGACTTTCAGAACAGGATCTTGACTGGGTTATTCCTCATCAGGCGAATAAACGTATCATTGACAGTGCGGCCAGAAGGATGAAAGGAGTTCCGGCGGATCGTTTCTGTGTAAATCTTCAGAAATATGGCAATACTTCCGCGGCAAGTATTCCTCTTTTGCTCGATGAATGGAATCGTGCAGGCAAATTCAAACAGGGTGATCTCCTTGTCATGGTCGCTTTTGGCGGAGGACTTTCCAGTGCGGCATGCCTGCTGCGCTGGTAACGATATTTCCGGTGCGGATGTCATCTGGTAAAAAGTGATAAAAGGTATATACGGGTATCATGCGAATAAAAAAAGAATCTTATCCCGGTGCGCGTGAAAGGCGTGACAACAGGGCCAGACCTTATGGCAGCCGGTATGAAGACAAAAACAGTGGTTCAGGCGTGGGCAGAAAAAGCAATTCCGGACGTCGGAACAAAAGAAAACGCAGCGGAAGAAAAGCGATGCTTGTCTGTGTGATGATTTTTCTTGTACTTGCAGCTGCGGCTGTAACGGGAGTCCTGCTCCTGCATCGTGCAGGAACGGAGCAGTCTGCTGTTTGGGATGTTTCCGTGAATCTTGATTCCCTTTACAGTCCGTACGCGGTATTGATTGATGAAAATACGGGTACAGTGATTGCCTCAAAACGAAGTGATGAAAAAATCTATCCGGCTTCTATGACCAAAATTCTGTCGGTATATGTGGCAATCGAGAATATCAAAAACCTGGACGCACAGGTTACTATGTCCTATGATTTTTATGATGAACTGTATGCAAATGATGCGTCACAGGCAGGATTTGAGCCTGGAGAGACTACCGTGATCCGCGATCTTTTGTATGGAGCTCTGCTGCCATCCGGCGCGGAATGCTGTATGCAGCTGGCAATCGAGGCAGCAGGCTCTGAGGAAGGGCTTGTAGAGCTGATGAATCAGAAGCTTGAGAAGCTTGGATTGACACAGAGTCACTTCGCAAACTGTACGGGACTTCATGATGAAGAACAGTATACGACAGTTTATGAGATGGCTGTGATTTTAAAAACAGCGCTGCAAAATGATACCTTCCGTACGGTGTTTACCACTCATTATCATACCATGTCCGCGACGGACGTACATCCGGATGGCTTTACTGTATGGAGTACTTTTTTCAAAAATGTGGAAGACGAGATTGTTACGGGAGGAGAGATTCTTGGCGCAAAGACCGGCTATACACAGGAAGCGGGACTTTGTCTGGCCTCTATGGCACAGGTGGGAGAACGGGAGTACATTCTTGTAACCGCGGGCTGGTCATCGGAGGATATCGGATCGTACCATATTCTTGACGCGTTTACCGGATATGATCTTCTTGGCGAAGCATTGGGATACGTGCAGGAGAGTGCGGAAAATGGCTGATCCAGCTCTTTGGATCGGGCGGCAGATCACAGATGGATCTGCCGTCTTTTTCTCTGTTCAAATACTGTATAGTATTGAAATCCGAGAGATTCAAGCAAAGCTGCTGCTTTATCAAAACAGTAACAGAGGTGTTCCGGTGCATGTGCGTCAGAACCGATGGTGACAAGCTCCCCTCCAAGCTCACGATAGCGTCGGAAGACATCAGTACATGGATTTGGCTCCCCAAGACCGTATTTAAACCCGCCTGTATTCAGTTCCAGACACTTATCGTGCTCGATCACGTATCGTAAGATCGGGTCAATGCAATCTGCGTACGCGGCATACGAATACCTGAGATTGCGGTTTGGACCATAGCGGACAACATAATCCATATGTCCCAGAGTATCATAATCCTGCGGCGCAAACAGCTGCAGAGTCTCATATTCTACACGAAAAAATTCTTCATAGCATTCCCGCTCGCTTCTGCCCGCAAAGAATTCCGGATAATAAGGATCCATCCCCCGCACAAAATGTAATGAGGCGATGATATAGTCGAAGGGAAAGGTCTGGTTGAGAGTGGAAAGTGCATCCGGCAAGTGCGACATGATACCGAATTCCATGCCGATGCCGATCTGTATCTTGTCCTGATGCATTTTTCGAAGCTGCTCCAGCTTTGGAAAATACGCA
>JAJBVF010000154.1 GCA_020859965.1 Clostridiales bacterium | reverse complement strand
TCCTCTTCATTCTCGATCAAGTTAGGATGTCCTCGGTTCTCTACTTCCTCCCTCGACGCCGGAGGTTCTGCTTCTGATTCTTGCGCGCTCCGCGATGGCTGTTCTGGTTCCATTTCTTCCGTGCTCCACGACGGCTGCTCTGGTTCCATCCCGTCTGCTCGCTTCAACAGTTGCTCCGGCTCCATCGCAAACTGCTCCGGATTCACCTCTTCATCATCCCACACGGTGAGAAACATTCTTCCTTCTCCACTCTGGATTCGCATTCCAGCCAGCTGATCAAAGTAATATTTTTCCATTCCGACTGGTGTTTGCGCGCGCCAGGCCCATTCCTCCGGTCCCCGGCAGCCATTGTTCTTCGTCCCGAGCAAAAATTCCCGCAGCCTTCCACGATCCCGGACGAACCCATATACCCGCGCCGGAGCTTCCGGGAGCACCGGGACGGTCAGCCGAAAAAGGACTCTCCACATCCCGTTTCGCAGCTCCACCTTGGCAAACCCCGCATTCTTCTGTTTCTTTCCATCTATGTATTCGTAAAAGTACGCGACAAACCGCTTATATTCCGGCATACAAAAACCTCCCCGCTGTATTTCCTTCTGAAAATATATGCGGGGAGGTTGTCATTTATGAATATTTTTTGCAACAGTTCAGAACAGTTACTATAGTCTCAACTGATCTGCCACTTCACATGACTGCCCTTCTCATCCTTTGTCACAAGCAGCTGGTCGTCGATTTCCTGCTTCAATTCCGTTACGTGAGAAATAATCCCGATCAGTTTATCACCGCCTGCCATCTCCTGCAGCACGCGCACTGCCTGATTTCTTGAATGTTCATCCAGTGAACCAAATCCCTCGTCGATAAACATCATGTCCAGATGGATTGCTGCCGTACTCTGCTGGATCTGATCCGCCATGCCAAGAGCCAGTGACAATGCAGCCATGAAGGACTCGCCGCCGGAAAGTGTACGGATTTCCCGCTCTTTTCCGGTCACAGCAGAATATACCATCAGGTCAAGCCCACGGTTCCTGCCTTTTCCGGCATTTTCCGCATCCACCATGCGAAGCTCAAATTGTCCGCCGGACATCTCCAGAAAACGGTGGTTAGCCGCATGCAGGATCCGCTCCATGTAATAGCGCTGTACAAAGGTTTCCAGATCCATCCGGCTGTCTTTTACATTACCAGATACCAGCCGGTAAAGCAGATCGAGCCTCGTGTGTTCTTCCAGGACCTGCTTTCGCTCGGCCAGACCGGATTTCAGGGTTTTGCGGGAGCGTTCATCCGCCCGGAAGATTTCCCCGACCCGGGTCGAGCGCTCCTCTGCCTCTGAAAGGCTCCGTTCCGCTTCCTTTAATTCTGCCTCCAATGTCTCCAGAGATGGCTTTTCACGCTCTCTGATCAACTCCTTTGCGGATGCAATCCGGCTTTCCAGGGAAGCTTTTCGCTGCATATGCCGTTCGATCCGGCCGCGCAGTTCCTTTTCTTCCGCAGGTAAATGCTCTTTGGTAAGCATCTGCCATTCCGATTCCGTGAGGTCTCTCTGCTCCATGCAGATTTCATATGTTTTTTGCCTTTCCCGACACTGCTCCTCCTGATGCGGAAGCTCCTGCGAATATTTTTGGATCAGAGCTGCCGCCCGGTCTCTGCGCTCTTTCGCAAGTGACGCCTCGTCGGCTGCCTTTTTTCCAACGGACTCCTGAAGCTGTTTTTCCTTCTTTGCTCTGTTGTACTCCGCTTCCGCCTCTTCCCTAGTGGCATAGATTATTGACTGCGCAAGGGTTCTCTGTCTCTGCCGGCTGCCCGCCAGCTTTGCCTGTGCCTCTCCAGCCTCAGCTTTTGCGAACTCCGTGTTTTCACGCAATCCCTGTTTCTTCTTATCTACTCCGGTCAGATTTTGCTGTACACTCAGGAGAAGCCGTTTTTTTCGGTCCAAAACCGTTTTTTCTGATTGCAGCTCATCGTTCTGTGCGGAAATCCATTTTTCCACCTGTTCCAGAGTCGGCTCTTCTGACCTGATCCGTGCATTCTCTGCACAGAAAGCATTTCCCGTACCTGCACGGGCAAAATTCTCAGGCGATTCCATTCCACCAGCCTCTGTTCCAATCGTACAGGCAGAAAATCCCGGGTTTCCGGCCTCTGCCACAATCTCGTCCACCAGCTTTTCAAAGCTGCGCCGCATGGATTCCTGTTTTTCTCTCAGCAGAGCGGCAGCTTCCTGGGCATCGGCTGCCCTGCGCTGCTGATCCCTTGCAAGCCGGTCTGCTTCCTGCGCAAGTGCATCCAGTTTTTCTCTGGTAAGATCCGAAGCAGCAAAATCATCCGCCATCGCAGGATGCGGATGCTCCAAAGATCCGCACACCGGGCAGGGAACGCCGTTCCGAAGCTCTCTTGCCAGAATTCCCGCCTGCGCGTCCAGAAAAGCCTGACGGCTTCTCTCATACGTATCCTTTGCACGCTGATACAGTTCGGAGGCTTTCTGATAGCGCCGTTTTGCACGTCCGCTTTTTATCTCCTGTGCTCTTATTTCCGTCTGAATTATTTCCACGTCCGCCAGCTCCGCCGCGAAACGCTTTGCCGTTTCCTTTCGGGCGTCCCAGATGGCAAGCTGCTCCGGGGTATCGCCCAACTCCTGCTCCTGCTTTCTCCAGATCTGCTCCTGCTCCTCCAGGCTCTCCAACTGCTTCTGATTTGCCTTTGCTTTCTCTTGGGCCGCTTCCAGAGCTTCCTCATTCTTTTTTGTCTCTGCCGCCGCTTCTTCCGCTTTTTCAATCGTTTCCAGGGCCCGCGCTACACGCTCTTCAACCTGTGCGAACTTTGACTGCCGTTCCTGCAGAAGCTTCTGCTGCTCCGCATTCTTCCGGTCTGCAGCAAGCAAAGCATCCTCCCGCTTTGGAAGCTCTTCCTTCTGCTTTTTCAATGCCTCTGAAATTGTTTGCGTCATATTCTTTGCATCAAGGTACCGCTGATATTCGCTCTGAATCTCAAAGGCCGCCCGAAGATGTTCCGCCAGTTCCCGCATTTCCCGGACATCGGCTTCTTCACTCTGGCACTGTGCATATTCCTTTTGAGCCTGTTCCAGCTGCGCATAGGAATGAGCCAGATTCAAAGCGTTTGTATATTCCTCACGCTTTGCAATCTCCTGTTCTTTTGCCATTTTTTGCAGAGCTTCCGCCTTCTTCTGCCCGGATTCCAGGTATATGCACAAGTCGTCCAGCCCTTCCAGAAAAGAATCAAGCGCCACCATTTCACCTTTGCCCACCTGATTCCTTAATCGGATCAGTTCCGCCGCGCTCTCATATTCCTCCGGAATCCTCACATGCGCAGCTTCTGTCTGACAGGCCGTCCGGATTGCCGCGATTTCTTTTTCCTTTTCTTTCCTGCGAAGTCCAAGCTCCGCCTCAATTTTCTGGAAAAGGTCCGTGTGAAACAGCTTTCGGAAAATCACTTTTTTGTCGTCCGATTTTGCGCGAAGGAGTTCCATAAACTCTCCCTGTGCGATCATGGCGACCTGCATAAACTGCCCTTTGGTCAGTCCCACGATCTCTTCCAGCTTCCGGTCCGCCTCTTTCTGCGGATATTCCGTGCCATCCGGCATCCACAATGCCACACTGCCGGTGATTTCTCTGGTTCCGGTACCTTTTCCGGCCCCTCTTTTGAGCCGCCGCAGATGTCTCGGCACCCGGCGGACAACAAAAGTCTCCCGTTCCTGCCCGCGCTCCTCTGTAAAGGTCAGTTCCACAAACGGTTCCTGCTCATAGGCCGTATATTGGCTCTGCAGTACCACGCCTTCTTTTTTATTTGAGGAAGAACCGGTTTCCCCGTAAAGCGCAAAGACGATTGCATCAAAAATCGTAGTTTTCCCTGCTCCGGTATCTCCTGCGATCAGAAACAGATTCTGATTCAACCGGTCAAAACGGATTTCTGTCTGACTGGCATAAGAGCCAAATGCCCGCATGGTCAAAGCGATCGGCCTCATTTTATTCCTCCTCACACACTTTCCGGATCACATCCCGCAAAATAGCCTTTTCCGCTTCATCCGCGTCCTTCAGAAACGCACAGCACAGTTCGTAGGGATCCAGTTCTGTTTCCGCAGGCAGCTGCACACTGTAATCCGCTGTGCGCATCGTTTCCCTTCGAATCTCCAGAAGATATGGAAATGCCAGGCGCAGCCGCTCCTGCATATCGATCACTTCCAGATCCGTCCGATCTGTCAACACCACCGTCACATAATCCGAACAGGCTTGCTTCAGCACCTCCTCCAACGTTCCGCGTATCACGCGAATCTCACGCAGAGGCGTCAATGGTAGCGGCGTGATGCGCATGTCCGCTGATTGTTTCGTTCTTCCTGTAGATTCCGCATCTATCATTTTTCGCAAATCTCCGGCTGTTCCAGACAACTCCCGGTGCTTTGCTTCTAAATCTGCCGTCTCTTCCGCATCCTTCTCTCCCGCATTCTCCGTTGTATCTGCATTCTCCAGGCTCTTTGCGCCAAACTCTACCATCAGGATACTTTTCTGCTGCCCTGCCTCACTGATAGAACATGCCAGCGGCGTCCCACAGTAGCGAAAGCGCTCCTCCCCCACCTTCATCGGTTTATGAATATGCCCAAGCGCAGCATAATCAAAAACATCAAGGACATCCGCGGAAACCTCATCGATATTTCCTACCGTCCGTATCTCTGAATCCATCCGCTCCACATCTTCCGCGGCCATGCCCTTCGGCAGATAAAACTGATGGCTGACGAGAATATTCCTCTCCTCTGGGTTAATTTCTTCCCGCGCGATCAGTCGATGAACCACAGCATTATAAGAACGTTCCGTTTCGTCCTGATTTTGGGTTCAGCTCGGATCCTGATTCCGGGTTCCCTCTGCAGATAAACCTTTCCGTTCTGCGGCAAACACATTTCTCACCATGGATGGCTTTACAAAAGGAAGAAGATAAAAATTCACCTTCCCATATTCATCCTTAAGGATAACCTTTTCCATGTGCTCTTCCTCCGACCGGGGCGGCTGCCCGATCATATACAGGTTCTGTCTGGAAAGCACACTCCGGAAACAATTGACGCGGGAGGCACTGTCGTGATTCCCGCTTATCATCATCACTACTGTGTCCGGCAGCCGCTCTGTCAGATTCCCGATAAAATGATCAAAAACCTCCACTGCCTCCGCCGAAGGCACTGCCTTATCGTAAATATCTCCGGCCATGACGATCGCATCCGGATTTTCACGCACTGCAAGTTCTGTAATCTGCCGCAAAATAAATTCCTGGTCTTCACGCAGGTCGCGATTCATTAGCTTCAGACCAATATGCAGATCCGATAAGTGAAAAAATTTCATATGTCAGATACCTCAATACTTCCTTTGCAAAACACTTCCACCTCATACGGTTCCAGCACAAGTTCTCCCTCAGCGTCCTTTTCCGCAAATACACGCTGCATCCGCTGTTTCAGTATAATCGTCTGCGGTTCTGCCTGGAAATTCAACGCAAACAGCCAGGTCTGCCCATCCTTCGTCTGACGCTGTACAAGCTCCACACCTTCCGGAGCCTCAATGCTCTTCGCAAAAGGCTCCAGCACACCGGTATAGGAAAGCAGCAGCTTCACATTTTTCCGCGAAAACGCACTGCCCAGATGAATCGTGCGCCCTTTTCCTGTCTTCTTTTCGATCACGGCTGCCTTTCCGGCATAATAGCTGTTCCCGTATACCGCGAGCACTTTCACACTTTCCTTTGCCGGCTCCATAATGTCGTTGAAGGTTGGCATGTCCAGATGCATTCCCTTAAACGCCGAAATGCCTTCCTGACCGATGCCCGAATGCGCCAGATCCGATCGTTCTGATTTCTCCGGGCAATCATTTTCCGCATCCCAGATGGCATGCACCGGCTCCTCTGCCGGGCTGGTAAAGGTAAAATCACGCACATCCGATCCGGTCAGCCCTGCCAGAAGGCCGGGCTGTGGAAGCATGACGCACTGGCCATTTTCCTGTTTATAGCCGCTCCGGCAGCCGATTATAAGCGTCCCTCCCTGCTCCACATACTGTTTCAAAAGAGAGACCCGCGCTTCAGTCATAAGAACCGGATGCGGATAAAATAATACCGGATAGCCTGCGAGATCTTCCACTGTCGTCTCCGCCTGCAGATACACCGAATCATAAGGCGTATGGGTCAGCTCGGAAGCTTCAAAAATCGCCTCCTCGCTCTCTCCGGCTATCCGCCTGTGCCATACATCCACATTGGTATCCCACTGATTATCATAATCCTTCAAAAGACCGAACGCAGCCGTAAAGTCCGCGCCGCACATTCCATCCAGCTTCCGGAATTTCCGGTAAAATTCCTTCACCTCAGCCAGCTTGCGGTTGTCCCGGTTGTCATAGTCCAGAATCCCATGCCAGTAAATCTCCGTTCCCACTGTGCAGGTGCGCCAGCGGAAAAAAGAAATATAATCCGCTCCTTGAGCCACGCTCTGCATTGCCCACAAAATCAGCTGACCGGGCCGGGGCGCAGGTCCTTCCATCCGGGTGGTCCAGCCATTCGCTCCCGACTGCTGCTCCATAATTCCAAAATGCGGGCATACTGAACGGGTCTCCGTCAGATTTTTCGTCCAGTGACGGTCATTCAGATCTGTGGTATGCAGCGGATCCCGATCCAGCCCAAAGGCAAAGCTGGGGTAAGAATCATAAGTATACACATCCAGACACTCATCCTGCATCCGGTGATTGTCAAGATTCCAGAATAAGCCGTTGGTGGTGATAAAATCTTCCGGCTTCTTATAGCGCCGCAGGATATCCGCCTGCATCCTGCAAAAAGAAAGTGCGCTCTCTGATATAAAGCGGTAATAATCGAGATGCTGGTGCGGATTGTAGCCCTGATTCAACAAAGGACGCGGCACATAAATCTGCTCCCACTGTGTATAGGTCTGATTCCAGAACACCGTCCCCCAGGCCTCATTCAATCTCTCCATTGTCCCGTATTTTTCCTTCAGGAACACACGAAACGCCTGTGAATCCGCTTCAGAATGAAATTCATCCGTCTCACAATTGATCTCATTGTCGATCTGCCAGCCCATGATCGCCGGATGCTTTCCATAATGCTCCGCAATCTTCTCAACAATTCTAGATACCAACTCCCGATACTTTGGAGAGTTATAATTGTAATGCCGCCGCCCGCCATGGCGATACGGCACTCCCGCCTCATTACAATTGAGCACCTCCGGATAACGTTCTGTCAGCCACACCGGCGGCGTCGCGGACGGCGTCCCGAAGATCACACGCATTTCTTTTTCTGTACAGAGATCCAGAAAATCATCAAAAAAATCATATTCGAACTCTCCTTCGCGCGGCTCCACCTTATTCCAGGCAAACTCCGCGATCCGGATCACCGATATTCCTGCATCCTTCATGCGATCGAGATCCTGCGCCCACAGCTTGCGAGGCCAGTGCTCCGGGTAATAGCAGACTCCCATAGTCATCTGATCCCACTGAAACTTCTGCGGTTTCCTCATCTCATTCTCCTCCAAGATTCGCTTTTTTGTCTCATTTTCGCAGGCCATCCAGCGCCTCTATCACTCCCGGAAGGTCTCTCACCTCCGGACAGATAGCCACCGCGCCAGCCTGTTCCAGTTCTTCGCGATTCCCATACCCATAGAGGACGCCCACGCAGGAAATCCCGTTTTCTCTCGCGCCGGCCACATCATGAAAACGGTCGCCCACCATAAGAATATCCGATCGCTGTATGGAATCCGTATCCTGAGCAGCAGTTGCATCCTGAACCGCAGCGGAATCCATTTCCGCCGGATCTTTTGCCATCCCGGCATCTCCCATTTTCAACTGCTCCAGCGCATATGCAATTACCCGCCCCTTCTGGCTCCTGCTCTCATCCATCGATGCCCCCGCAATCAGGTCAAAATACGGGGCCAGCTGAAAATAAGAAACAATCTGCTTTGCAGATATCTCCGGCTTAGAAGTCGCGACTGCCAGCTTTCTTCCCTGCCTGCGCAGGGTCTCCAGCACTTCAGGAATCCCGTCATAGACCGAATTCTCCTTCCAGCCAATCTCATGGTAATATTCCCGGAACTCATCCACCATGCGAAGCGACTGCTCCTTTGAGACCCCATAATACTTCAAAAAAGAATCTGTCAGCGGCGGTCCGACCATATTCCGCAGCTTCTCCCGGTCAGTCTCTTCAATTCCATTTTTTTCAACGCATACAAAATGCCATTAATAATCCCTGGACCAGACTCTGTCAGCGTCCCATCCAGATCAAATAAAATATATTTATAC
>JAJBVF010000548.1 GCA_020859965.1 Clostridiales bacterium | reverse complement strand
TACGTCTTCTGCAGAGTTTTCTGAGGTTTCATCGTTCCATGCTTTTTCTACGAGATCCGCGTCATTTAAAGCGATTTCTTTTGCCTTGTCCAGTGTGATTGAAGTGTCGGCGTTAGCGGACGCGGCAGCGGAATTGATCAGGGAAACATATTCTGTTGATTTTTTCAGTACGCTGCCATCATAAGCCTGAATCTGGTATTCATATTCGGTACCCTCCGCAGTAAATTCTACTTCGTAGACAAATTGTCCGTCATCGTAGTCATATTCTGTAAAAACAGAACTGGCGGATACCGGGTCGACGCCCGCGTCAGCAAAGGCGTAATTCTGTGCAGCTTCCGCTCCTATGACTGTGTTTTCCGAAGAGTTTTCTGCGGCATATGCGCTTCCTGCGGAAAGAAGAGCAAAGAGAGAAGCCGTGCAGGCAGCCATGAGAATGGTTTTCCGGGTTTTTTCTGATAAAATGTGAACTCCGGGAATGTGATTTTTTCTGGTATTGGTATTGTTCTTCATAATGTCGTCCTCCTTTTTATGATGGGGTGGGGGAAGCTTCCCCCCTGTTTGATGGTTGATCTGCCCCGCCGGGGCGGTTGTTTTTGTTTTGTGTTTTATTTGACTATAGAATAACAGGAAAAAATTAGAGGAACATTAGAAGAACGTTAAAAAAACATTAGAAGAGCAGAAAAACCCGGGAGTGTAAAGAGCTCATTTACACAACCCGGATTCTTTTTCAATTATTCTTCTGCATACAGTGCCTGCACCTCTGCGGCGGTAAGTACGCCGTCATATACCATCACATCGTCAAACAGTACGTTCCGGCAATCTTCATCGTCCCAGATATAGCCGCATCCGACATAGACGTCGGTGGTGTTGCAAAGTCCGGTCGGAGCTTTCTTGAAGCTTGCGCTGATGTCCTTTTCTTCCTCACCGATCAGCTCACCGTTTAAATAAACACGGATGCCGTACGTATCAGCGGTATATACCACATGCTGCCATACGCCGCGCTCGCCGGTGGTGGACAGAAGCGAGTCCGTGACATCACTGTAAGCATCGTTTGCGTTGATGCGGGCGATCAGGTTCGCACCGATGCGGGTCAGCGGATAGGTTCCGTCCGCGTCAGCCTCAAACAGCGCGCTGTGCTCGAAGGTATCTTCGCTGATATTCACCCACATAGCCACAGAAAATCCGGTAGTGCTGATCTCACTCAGCGTGTCGGACGGCAGGCTTAAGTAGCTGACACCCTTTGCGCCTTCCTCGTTCGTCACCTGAAGGACGCTGCCACGCTCTTCATCGGTAACAATCGCGGCTTCGCCGACCAGCGTTGCGCTTTCACTCAGAGAAGAATCCGCTGTCGGCGCGATAGAAGAATCGCTCACAGAGTCCTCTTCAAAATCATAGCCACAGATCAGAGAAGAGGGGCTGCTGACGACTACCGTATAATCTTCGGAGACAGTTACGTCTTCGTAGGTGATCTCGGCGGTCAGTGTCACCTTCACCAGCTTTTCCTGCGGAGTCACTTCGCCGTTGTCGGTGATGATATCGGTCTTGGAGCTTGTCCAGGAAACAGACGCGCCAAGTACTTCCGTCGGAAGAGCGATAGATTCATTGGTGGAGGTCGGAAGCATCTGCTCCAGTGTCACAGAAGCAATTCCGGCTACCAGCTCCGGGTTCTCCATGTCGGCCATGCTGCCCCAGATGCAGGAACTGTCTGAACCGATGGCGGTAAAGGTCATCACGGCATCGGTCTCCGTATTTTCTTTGTGCTGACGGAAGAAATATCCTTTGTAGATGGTTCCGTCTTCCGCTTCAAATGTGACATAATCGTAGCCATTTCCGGAATCCGTCTTTACCCAGGTGCCGGTAAATGCACCGTCCACAGTTCCGTCCTCGTAAAGGGTCAGAAGCTGGGTATCCAGCATGCTTCCGTCCGTGGTGGTCCCGTGGTTGATAAATTCATAGGAGCCGACAACCTCGGAATCGTCATAATTCTCCGGCGTCTCACCGATGTACTCATACACGGCTGTGACCGGCCAGAGATCTTCGTTCAGGAACTGCTGATGCACGCGCACCTCATGCGCTTCCAGCTGCGGTGTCGTGTCAAAACGCTGATGATAAACGAGATAGCGGGAACCATCGTCGTCGATCAGCATGGAATTGTGTCCCGCAGCCCGCATGCCGGTCTGGTTGTAAAAGCTGTAATTACCGATCAGCTTGATACCATAGTTGTCATTGGCGGAACCGCTGTCCGCCGCGTTGTTTCCTGCCGCGTCCAGATACGGACCGGTCGGATTTTCCGAGCGGAAAAGACGCATGTTGTAGCCGCCTTCTGCGGTCAGGCTGCCATAGGTCTCATACAGGTAATAATACCCAGTCTCCGCGTCATACTGGATGTACGGACCCTCGCCGGATTCATGGTTCCCGCCCGCAAGATGAACGCCAAAGTAACGGTCCACATAGTTGCCGGAGGTCTCATCCGTAGAATCTACGCCCGGATAAATGGCTTCGCCTGTCGTCGGGTCAATCTCCAGCAGGTACAGACCGCCGGACCAGGAACCGTAGGACATGTACAGCTTCTCGCCGCTCTCGTCAAAAAACAGGTTCGGGTCGATCGCGTTCGGCGCGTACAGGTGATTCCAGGAACCGTCGTCATTAAACCAGTTCTCGCTGATCTCATCGATCCCGCCGTTTTCAGAGCCAAGCCCGATCAGCTCTGTCAGGTTCAGATAATCATTGTCCCACGAGGTATCGCGGGTGCTGTTGCCATCCGTTTCCCCGGTCGTTGTAAAGCCGGAGTAGATGATCGTGTCCCCGTAGGTGTAGGTTCCGTCCACTTCCTTCGAGACAAGGAAGCAAATGCAGGAACGGCGCCAGGTGGAAGAGGTACAGCAGTAAATCATCCAGGCGCCCGTGTCGCCGTCTTCCCACTCGTAGTAGGGATTCCAGATTGCATCCGGAGCCCAGATCGCGTAGCTTCCGACACAATCGCCGTCATTGTAGCCGGCCCATTCAAATGGTTCGGCAAAGGTCTCCTGCAGATTCCCGTAAAACGGTGCGTCTGTATCTGTGGCATAGTCATAATTGAGCTGCGTCCAGGTGACAAGGTCATAGGATTTAGCTGATGCGGTGTGCTAACCGATGATGTAATATTCGCCGTCGTCGCCCTTGAAAATCGACGGATCATGTACGGACACATGAGTTGTCGTAGCAGATTTCGCATCACCTGTCACCTCATCAGCTGCGTCTGTCGCATCGTCCGTATCGCCGGCGCCCTCATCTGACGGATCTGTTGCATCGTCAGCTTCGCCTGCCACATCGTCCGCTGCTTCGGAGACGGTCTCAGTGACGGTCTCAGTTTCTTCCGCTCCCGCAAGGAGAGCCGGAGAAAATGCCATAACTGCGCTCATTGAAAACGCCAGCAGGCATTGAAATAAATGGTTCTTTTTCATACTTTTCCTGTGCACGAAATCCGGAAGAAAAATCCTCCGGATGAAGTGAGAGTACCGTGTGCATCTTTCCTTTCCTATTTTAGTGGTGCATTTCACAAAGCATTTGCCTGTGAATGCAGGACACCGAAGTGGTCTCTCACAGTTTCGCGTCCGGACATCCGCGGCGGCAGTGTCCATTCACGCATGCGACCGGCAATTGTGAGAACCGCAGGAGATGGTAAAAGCGAGCCCTGCCCGGATGGAAACCGGAGCAGGCAGTGGAGAAGAGTGTTTCACTGTCTGATTACAATATCCTGCGATTTAGGAAAAGTTAAAATAATATAGAATTTATTCTGACAGCTTCATTCTATTACGGAATCCGAAAAGTTGCAAGCGCGGAATCAAAAGAAGAGAAAAAAGAGTTGCTATTTTTATAGCAATGTGTATAATATTTTAGGAATACATAAAATGATGACCCGTTCATCGATGAAAAGAAACTTTTGAAACTTTTGACATGCATTACACAGAATACGATTGAGAAGGAGAGGGCATGGCCAGATTAGTAATCAATCCTGATCACAAAGTCAGCAGGATCAACAAGGAGATTTACGGACATTTTTCTGAGCACCTGGGCAGATGTATTTACGAGGGAATTTATGTCGGAGAGAACTCTCCGATTCCCAATGAAAATGGGATGCGCACCGATGTGGTGGAGGCGCTGAAAAAGATTCAGATTCCGGTACTGCGGTGGCCGGGCGGCTGTTTTGCGGATGAATATCACTGGAAGGACGGCATTGGTCCGAAGGAAGGCCGCAAGAAAATGATCAATACACACTGGGGCGGCGTGATCGAGGACAACAGCTTTGGTACGCACGAATACTTTGAACTTTGCCGGCAGCTTGGGTGCGAGGCCTATGTGAATGGAAATCTGGGAAGCGGCACTGTGCAGGAAATGTCTGAGTGGGTAGAATACATGACATTTGATGGGCTTTCGCCGATGAGTACACTGCGTAAGGAAAATGGTCATGAAGAACCATGGGATGTCCGCTTTTTTGGAGTGGGCAATGAAAACTGGGGCTGCGGCGGCAATATGAATCCGGACTACTACGCGAATGAGTACCGCAGATATCAGACTTATGTACGCGATTATAAGAATCCGGATCATGAGGGCGAGAGCAGCATTCTGAAGATCTGCAGCGGTCCGAATGTGGATGATTATGAGTGGACAGAAGAAGTGCTGAAAACATTGTTCCATCACTGTGAAGACCGCTTCCACGGCAATCTGGACGGACTGTCCCTGCACTATTATGTGCATCCAGAAGGCTGGAAGATCAAGGGCGGCGCGACGGACTTTGATGAAAAGGTATGGTATAAGACTCTGTCCAAGGCATTTTACATGGACGAACTTGTCACCAGACATGGGGAAATCATGGATCGCTTTGATCCGGAGAAAAAAGTTGGCCTGATCGTGGATGAGTGGGGCACCTGGTATACCGTAGAGCCGGGTACGAATCCGGGATTTCTCTATCAGCAGAATACTATTCGTGACGCGCTGGTAGCCGGCATCACTCTGAATATTTTCAACAAGCATTCCGATCGTGTGAAGATGGCGAATCTGGCACAGATGGTCAACGTTCTGCAGTCTGTGATCCTGACTGAGGGTGCGGACATGATTCTGACGCCGACCTACCATGTCTTTGACCTGTACAAAGAGCATCAGGATGCGGATCTGGTGGACAGCTGCATTGATTCAGAAGAGATCGGACTGGACGAGGAGTATAAGGTGCCGAATCTGACAGAGTCCGTTTCGGTAGCGGCAGACGGCAGCATGTGCATCACCCTGACAAACGCGTCCGTGGATACGGCATATCCGATAGAAGCGAGCATCGTCGGACATGGAGTAAAATCCGTTGCCGGAGAAATCGTATCCGGGGAAATGCATGAGATGAATACATTTGAGGAGCCGGAAATGGTGACTGTAAAGCCATTTGAAGCAGTGGAGATCACAGCAGATGGACTCTCTCTTACCGTACCTCCGTGCGCGGTCATACGTCTGAGCGTAGAGCTGCAGTAAAAGATCATGCAAATATCTGAGCAGGCAAAGCCGCCTGTCTCGCTGCACCGCAGGAATAAATAATAAATGTGCGGCGATTGCTGCAATGAGAAACCCGCCATGGACATTCACGGCGGGTTTTCTGTGTGAGCAGATCTGCGAGAGAAATTATCCGGCTGAGGGCCGCACCCGGCCGGATTTGCGTTTTACTCTGGCAGTGCATGGAATGAAAGAAGGGAATAGATGAGCGAGAATCTGAGAATTTGCCGCAAGTGCCATTTGTATGAGGAGACGGAGGAGGAATTTCATGCAAAGCTGGAGACTTATATCGCGAATCTGGACGAAGATGTCCGCGTAGATCAGGAAGCTTATGAAAAAAGACTTGCAATATGTGAAAAATGTCCTTATATTTTCAATGGAATGTGCAGACTCTGCGGCTGTTTTGTGGAACTGCGCGCAGCTGTTAAAGTACGAAAATGTCCGGATGTTGAGCGCAGATGGTAGAAGTAGTTTGCCGGATGGGTTTGATGCAGAAAGATCCGTGATGAGAGAGGCATGACAGGACGGAAAAATGATATCAGAGTCAGAACTATGTATGATTGCTTAAGAAAGAATGAGGAAGACCTATGCAGATGCGCCTGGACAAATTTCTGGCGGATGCCGGAATCGGGACGAGGAGCGAAGTAAAAAGCATTATAAAACGAAAATCTGTCACCATTAACGGAATTTGTGCTGCAAAACCAGAGACAAAAATTACGCCGGATGCAGATGAGATTGCCGTAAATGGAAGCATTGTGGGAATGCGCGGCTCTGTTACCTATATGCTGCATAAACCGGCCGGCTATGTCTGCGCGGTAAAGGATGAATGTTTTCCGACTGTGATGGAGCTCGTGCCGCAACACAGGGATCTGTTCCCGGTGGGCAGACTGGATAAGGATACAGAAGGACTGCTTTTGATCACAAATGATGGCATGATGGCGCATCGCATGCTTTCCCCGCGCAATCATGTGGATAAAACGTATCTTGCCGTACTCGAACATCCGGCAGAGAAGGAGTATGCCGATCTGTTTTCTGCGGGCGTGGATATTGGCGACGAGACGCCCACACTTCCGGGAAGGTTTGTGATTTGCGATGACAATAGCCGGGAGCTTGCATATTTGCCGGAGGAATATTGTGCGTGTGCCGGTTCGGGGCGCGTGGTTCATCTGACCATTCAGGAAGGGCGTTATCATCAGGTGAAACGGATGTTTCAGGCAGTGGGAAACGAGGTTATCTATTTGAAACGTTTGTCATTCGGAGCGTTGGTGCTTCCAATCTCTCTGAAAAAAGGGGAGGCTGTTCTTTGCAATCCGCAATGACAGACTGACTGCTTCTGAAAGAACTGTTTTAGTTCGAGAGAAGTGTAAACAGCAGAACTGAAGATAATCAATAAATGAAAAAAGGAGTATATCAGATATGGAATTAGTAGAAGGCGTATTAAAAAGAAGAAGCATCCGTTCGTTTACGGAGCAGCAGATCACGGAGGAAGAACTGCACACGATCCTTCGGGCAGGCATGACAGGACCGACCTGCGCGAATACCCGTGACTGGCAGTTCCTTGTGGTGCGCGACAAAGACACTTTGGGCCGGATGGCAGACGCTAACGGCGGACCGGCTGAGCCCCTTCGCCATTGCGATGTGGGAATTCTGATCCTGGGAGATCTGGAGCGTGCATTTCCTCTGGCAAGGGATTACTGGGTCATTGACGGTGCAATCGCGGGGCAGAATATGATACTTGCGGCAAAGGGCCTGGGAATTGGATCGGTATGGCTCGGAACCTGGCCTCAGATGGATCGGGTGGAGAAGCAGAGAGAGCTGTTCTCCCTGCCGGAGTCGGTAGTTCCGCATTCAATCATCGCTTTTGGCTATCCTGCGGAAGAAAAAGAAGGCGGGCATCTGGACTATGAGGAGAGTCAGGTGCATTTCGAGCAATTTTAGAAATTCATGAAATAAAAATTCATGAGATGATTCAGAACAATCGGGCAGAAGACGATATGCCGTCTTCTGCCCGATCCGAAGAATGTTCTTATCACAATTCTATTGTCTTTACGCTACAGCTTCCGTTTCCGGTATATCGGAAATAAAGCGGATAAATACCGGTCAGGGATTCTGCGAATGAAACAGGTACGAAAGTCCATTTTTCCGTATCTGTTTTCAGTTCTGCCACTCCAACAGCCTTTTCTGATAATTCAGTTTCCGAAAGATCAAGCGGATTTTCGGTGTAAACCGTGACACTTCCCTGTGCAGTACCGCAAACTTCTATCCGGAGCTGATTTAATTTTTTCAGGTCAAAGTATTTGAAACCAAATACCGTTCCGTCTGTGATATTTTTGATGCAGGAATCACCGTTCTCTTCCTCGTAAATATAAGGAAGGATTTCTTTCCGGTTCTGACCGAATACGATCATGCCAGGATCTGTTTTCCCGGTCAGATGGCAGGCGATTGCGGCCGGATACGCTCCTTTTCCGGACAGCGGACCTCCGTTTAATCCACAGCTTGTGATCTCGACCTGCGGGATGCTTCCGTCTTCCAGAATCTGTATTTTTTCTGCGCAGCCCTGTCGGGAAGCTTCTGTAGCATGTGTCTGTCTGTGATAAAAGACATACCACTCCCCGTTTATTTCAAGAATGCTTCCGTGATTGTTTCCGGTCATATTGACCGCTTTTTTGCGGCCGTTTTTGCCGACATCTCCATTGGAAATGATCGTTCCGCCGTATGTAAAACCGTGATCCGGGAAGCTGCTCGTCGCGTAGCACAGCTCATGGCTCAGTTCGCTGGAATAAATGAAATAA
>JAJBVF010000575.1 GCA_020859965.1 Clostridiales bacterium | reverse complement strand
GACTATCATCACCGATCACGCCGCTGTGGTCGTTTTCTGATCCGGAATCCTCGCGGCTGTCCTGTCCGTTGTCTGATCCGGCATCTTCACTGCCGGACTCTCCGTTTTCGCCCGAATCGGAAAGAAACGGGAAAAGTCCTTCCAGCGCTTCGTCTACATCAAAGTCATAATCGCCTGTATACATCCGGTAATAGTATTCCAGATAAGAGCGGCCTTCCTCTGTCGTAAGGACATAGCGGAACGCAGATACGGTAAGAACCGCTGAAATAACCATGCCGACAATCCCGCAGACCATCCCCGCCTTGCTTTTGCCTGTCATGGGATGATTGTCACGGGACAGGATTGCACAGATCACAGCCAGCGCACCGCAGGGAAATGCTATATAAAATGCGGAACACAGAGCGATTGCCAGGATTCCGAGCACCATCGCCGCGGATGCCATCGTGTTTCTGCCGCGTACGGGGCGCCGCTCCCAGTTATATTCGTCGTCATAATAGTTCATGAAGTCACTCCACTCTTTCTTATCTTAAAATGTCAGGGCAAAGTATTAGCAGCAGACCATGTCTGCCTGATACAGTGAATCTTTTCCCTTTTCATTTTCATGTTTTGACACATATTAACATAATCAATAAAAGAAAACAAGCGATATGCATTACAAAAGATTGCAAAATAAATATAAAAAAATCATAACCTGAAAAAATGACGCATACCTTAACCCTTGTGCTCTATGTTGAAAAATGCTATACTCCATGTAGCTGCACAGCCTGTCTTTTCATTTAGTTATTAAAAAATACATGGAGGCTTTATGGATATTATAAAAACACTTGCGCAGGAGCTGGAGATCCGTCCAGCTCAGGCGGAAGCTGCAGTGAAACTGATTGACGAGGGAAATACGATTCCTTTTATTGCGCGGTACCGCAAGGAGGCGACCGGCTCGCTGAATGACGAGGTGCTGCGGAAATTGTTTGAAAGACTGAATTACCTGCGGAACCTTGAGGAGAAAAAGGCCCAGGTGCTGGCCACGATTGAAGAGCAGGGAAAGCTGACTCCCGAGCTGCGCAGACAGATTGAAGAAGCGCAGACACTTGTAGTCGTGGAAGACCTGTATCGCCCTTACCGCCCGAAGCGCCGCACCCGCGCGACGATCGCGAAGGAAAAGGGACTGGAGCCGCTCGCGAACCTGATTTTACTGCAGATGACGAAACAGCCGCTTGAGAAGGAGGCGGAAGCCTTTCTTTCTGAAGAAAAGGAAGTACATACGGCGGAGGAAGCAATCGCGGGAGCCTGTGATATTCTGGCGGAGGCAATCTCGGATGAAGCCGGTTATCGCATCCGCATCCGTGAGATGACGATGCGCGAGGGACTTCTTACGAGCGAGGCGAAGGATGAAAAGGCACAGTCCGTTTACGAGACTTATTATCATTATACAGAACTGTTATCAAAGACTGCAGGGCATCGGATCCTTGCTTTGAACCGCGGCGAGAAGGAAAAATTCCTGACTGTCAAAATCGAGGCTCCGGAGGAAAAGATTCTTCAGTATCTGGAGCGGCAGGTAATCACTCATGACAATCCCTACACGACCCCGGTATTGCGGGAGACGGTAGAGGACGCCTACCATCGTCTGATCGGACCTGCGATCGAGCGTGAGATTCGCAGCGATCTGACAGAAAAAGCTGAGGACGGCGCGATTTCCGTATTTGGCAAAAATCTGGAGCAGCTTCTGATGCAGCCGCCGATCTCTGGTCAGGTCGTGCTGGGGTGGGATCCCGCTTTCCGTACCGGCTGCAAGCTGGCGGTCGTGGACGCGACAGGCAAAGTGCTGGATACAGCGGTTGTTTTTCCGACCGCGCCGACCAATGAGACCAAAATCCGCGCGGCGAAGGATACCGTTAAAAAGCTGATTCAGAAATATGGAGTGACGCTGATCTCTGTGGGAAACGGGACCGCTTCGAGAGAGTCGGAGCAGATCATTGTTGAGATCTTAAAAGAAATTCCGCAGAAGGTCTCCTATGTGATCACCAATGAGGCTGGGGCTTCTGTCTATTCGGCGAGCAAGCTGGCGACCGAGGAATTCCCGAATTTCGATGTCGGACAGCGAAGCGCGGCTTCCATCGCGCGGCGTGTGCAGGATCCGCTTGCTGAGCTGGTCAAAATCGATCCGAAGTCCATCGGCGTCGGCCAGTACCAGCATGACATGAACCAGAAAAAGCTGGGAGAGGCGCTGGACGGAGTCGTAGAGGACAGCGTGAACCGTGTCGGAGTTGATCTGAATACGGCTTCCGCACCGCTGATGGAGCATATTTCCGGGATCACAAAGACCATTGCGAAAAATATCGTGGCCTATCGCGAGGCAAACGGAAGATTTCAAAGCCGGAAAGAGCTTCTGAAAGTACCAAAGCTTGGCCCGAAGGCTTTCGAACAGTGCGCCGGCTTCATGCGCATTACCGGAGGAAAAGAGCCGCTGGATGCGACCAGCATCCATCCGGAGAGCTACGAGGCTGCAGAAAAGCTGCTTGCACAGCTCGGCTATACCAAAGAGAGCTTCTTTGCGCAGAGTGCAAAACTGGTACGGATCCGTGATTACAAACGGACCGCAGAGCAGATCGGCATCGGCGAACCGACCCTGCGGGACATCGCAAACGAGCTTGTCCGCCCGGGTCGCGACCCGCGTGATGAGATGCCCAAACCAATCCTTCGCACGGACGTGCTGGAGATGAAGGACCTGAAGGAAGGCATGATCTTAAAAGGCACCGTCCGCAATGTGATCGACTTCGGCGCATTTGTCGATATCGGCGTCCATCAGGACGGCCTAGTACACATTTCCCAGCTCACAAACAAAAAGTTTGTAAAGCATCCGCTTGAAGTCGTGAGCGTGGGCGATATCGTGGAAGTCAAGGTGCTGAGTGTGGATTTGCAGAAAAAACGGATCAGTCTGACGATGCGGATCTGATATTGCAAATGCAGAAAGGGTGTGAAGCAGATGGGACTTTATTTAAATCCGGGCAATGATGCCTTTGGGGAGATCCGGAACGGAACTTATGTAGACAAGACCGGGTTGATTGATTTTATCAACAGCACGATTGGTACGCCTGAAAAGCTGACCTGTTTTAGCCGTCCAAGACGTTTTGGAAAGTCCTTTGCTGCGATGATGCTCTGTGCCTATTATGATAAAAGCTGTGATTCCAGAGAATTATTTGAAGGACTGGAGATTTCCGGGTCGGCATCGTTTGAGAAATATTTAAATAAATATGATGTGGTTTATCTGGATATCACATATTTCATTTCCAGATCAGAAGATATAAAAAGGATCGTGACGGATATTCAGACCTGCGTGATTCGGGAATTGAGGAAAGCTTATCCGGATTGCATTGAGGAAGAAGAAAAATATCTGCCGGATGCTCTCGCGAGTGTAACACAGGAGACAGGGAACCGCTTTTTTATCATAATCGATGAATGGGATGCCCTGTTTCGGGAAGCAAAGGACAATGACGCAATTCAAAAAGAATATATCTGGTTTTTGCGCGGACTTTTTAAAAGCGGAGTGGCGACAAGGACAATGGTGGCTGGCGCGTATATGACCGGCATTCTTCCTATAAAGAAATATGGGACCGAATCTGCTCTGACTGATTTCAGAGAGTATACAATGGTACAGCCGGAGAACCTTGCGGAATATGTTGGTTTTACAGAAGAAGAAGTGCGAACGCTCTGTTGGAACAATCAGCTGGATTTTGAGAAGATGCGGCAATGGTATGATGGTTATACTTTTGAGAAGACACAGCATATATACAGTCCGAATTCTGTGATAAGGGCCGTGAAGAATCAGCGCTTTGGAAATTACTGGACAAAATCAGAGTCCTATGAGTCACTGAAAAATTATATCAGCATGAATCAGGATGGATTGAAGGATTCCGTTATAGAAATGCTGGGGGGTCGGAGAGAAAAAACAGATGTGCTGAGCTTTCAGAATGATCTTACAAATCTGAAAAGCAGGGAAAATGTGCTGACGCTTCTTGTCCATCTGGGTTATCTTGCATATGACGCCAAGAAGAAGGAAGTGTTTATACCGAATCTGGAGGTCTCCGAATCATTTCGGCTGGCAGTTCAGGATACGGACTGGATTCAGGTAGGGACCGCTCTGTCACGTTCCGAGGAGTTGTTGGATGCTACCATTCGATGTGACAGCAAAGCGGTAGAGGATGCATTGGAAATGATACATTCTGAAAATACATCCATACTAAAATATAATGATGAAAATTCTCTGAGCTGCGCAATCACAATCGCATATTATACTGCAAAGAATTACTATGAAATTTTCAGAGAATTACCGTCAGGAAAGGGCTTTGCGGATATAGTATTTTTACCGCACAGGAATACGGATAAGCCGGCGATGATTGTTGAATTAAAATATGATAAATCTGCGGATACAGCCATTCAGCAGATAAAGGACAACCGATATGCGGGAAAACTGAATGATTACAGGGGAAATCTTCTATTGGTAGGAGTAAATTATAATAAAAACAGTAACGGGAAAAAGCACGAATGTGTTATCGAAAAAGCAACACAGTACTGACACACAGTCAGTAAGTTCAATTGTGGAGATACTATGGCTGCTATCAGAGAAAAAATACATGTTCACGGCCGCGTACAGGGAGTCGGCTTTCGTTATAAGGCGAAATGGGCGGCAAACTCTCTGGGGCTGACCGGCTGGGTAAAGAATGAGTGGGATGGAAGCGTCCGAATGGAAGTGCAGGGATCTGAGGAAAGCATTCACCGAATGCTGGAGTCTCTGAATTCCGATCCCTATATCCGGATCGAATGGATGGATACGGATAAAATACCGATTCTTGAGGATGAAGAACGCTTTCGGGTAAGGTGAGACGGGAGCATTTATGGAGGCGGAAATGGATGAATTTACAGCAGATTCATCGTTGAAAATGCATGAGGAGCGTAAGGACGGGAATTGTGCAGAAACAGTTTCCGGCAAAACTTCAAATACAAAAGAAATCCTGCATGACAAAGATATTCGAGAGCCGTTATTTGATTTCCTGGAGGAATCCTTCGGGAAAATCCGTATTTTCGAGGAAAAACGGATGGGCGGTTCCCGCGCGGATGTGGTTATGGTGACGCCGGAGTCGGTGATTGGTATCGAGATCAAAAGCGATGCGGATACTTATGCGCGCCTGCGGACACAGGTGGAAGACTATGATAAATATTTCGACCGGAATTATGTTGTGGTCGGTACAAGCCATGCGTTTCATATAGAAGAGCATGTGCCGGAATACTGGGGTATTATTACAGTCGAGCGGGAGAGCGTGACAGTCGATTCAGACCGCGATGGCTCCATTGGAAATACGGATGGGAAGACGAGACTGCAGGAAGCAGGAATCCTGTTGGAACAAAATATCGGAGCCCCTGATTTCTACGTGCTTCGTCCGGCTGCTGCCAATCCAAACATGCATCGGAAGCAGAAGCTGAGTCTTTTGTGGCGGCCGGAGCTGGTTCACATACAGGAACTCAATGACATGCCAAAGTATGCGGGCAAAAGCAAGGAATTTGTCATCGACAAAATCCTTCAGCGCGTACCCGAGGAGACGCTTGCCCCGCAGATCAGTGAAGAACTGTTTGAGCGGGATTACAGCACGATCCTCGAGACAATCAATGCGTACCGCCAGCAGCACGGCCAGAAAAAACGACGGAAGCGGAAAAGACGGAAATATAAGCCAATCTGAATATAACACAACAATTGGCAGAACAGGGGAAATGATCTGCTCCGTAAATTTTGCGGAAAATGAAGAGAAGACTTGCCTGTTTCGGACTGATAAATTATAATTCCATAAGGAATACAGGAATCGATGATCATTTACATTACGCTGGCCTGACAGGGAATCTTTCCCTGAAAACAGATCGGCAAGGAGGAGACTATTATGGAAAAAATCAAAATGACGACACCGATTGTGGAAATGGATGGGGATGAGATGACTCACATTCTCTGGAAGATGATCAAAGAAGAACTGATCTGTCCGTTTATTGATCTAAAAAGTGAGTATTACGACCTGGGCTTGGAAAACCGCAACGCGACCAACGACCAGGTCACGATCGACAGTGCAAACGCGAACAAAAAATACGGTGTGGCAGTCAAGTGTGCGACGATCACTCCGAATGCGGCGCGCATGACAGAATATGATCTGAAAGAAATGTGGAAAAGCCCGAACGGCACGATCCGTGCGATTCTGGATGGTACGGTGTTTCGCGCACCGATCACAGTCAAAGGTATTGAACCGTATGTGAGGACCTGGAAAAAGCCGATCACGATTGCCCGTCATGCCTATGGTGATGTTTACAAAAATGTTGAGATGGTCATTCCGGGACCGGGAAAGGCTGAGCTGGTATTTACCGGGGAGGATGGCAGCGAACAGCGGGAGACGGTGTTTGACTACAAAGGAGCAGGCGTTCTCCAGGGCATGCATAACCTCAACAGCTCCATCTCAAGCTTCGCGCGCAGCTGCTTCAATTACGCGCTCGATACAAAGCAGGATCTCTGGTTTGCTACCAAAGACACGATTTCCAAAAAATACGATCACACATTCAAAGATATCTTTCAGGACATCTTTGATGCGGAATATAAAGAGAAATTTGAAAAAGCGGGGATTACTTATTTTTACACCCTGATCGACGACGCGGTGGCTCGTGTGATGAAATCTGAGGGCGGCTTCATCTGGGCCTGCAAGAATTATGACGGCGATGTGATGAGTGATATGATCTCCTCCGCTTTCGGCTCTCTTGCGATGATGACCTCCGTGCTGGTATCTCCGGACGGAAACTACGAATATGAAGCGGCGCATGGTACCGTACAGCGCCATTACTATAAATATCTGAAAGGCGAAGAGACATCGACCAACTCCGTGGCGACCATTTTCGCGTGGACCGGGGCGCTCAGAAAGCGCGGCGAGCTCGATCATCTTCCGGAGCTGATGCAGTACGCTGATCGTATGGAAAAAGCGGTAATACAGACCATTGAGAGCGGAAAAATGACAAAAGACCTTGCCTTGATCACATCCCTTAAGGACGTCACAGTGCTGAATAGTGAAGACTTTATCAAGGCAGTCCGGACTACTTACGAGAATATGTAAGCAAAAGGAAAGCGTTATACTTGTTTTTGGAAAAGAGCAAAAATCCGGTTGCTAAAAAAACAGTATTGGGGTATACTTATACCAATGAATCAGCAAGTCAGATTCATTATATGAAAAATATTTTCCTGGGGTGTTCGACACTCCTGCTGTTTTGAACCTACATTTACTTTAAACGGGATTCTTATATCGCGTCGATTGATGTCAGGCCTCCGTTTGCAGTGGAAGGCAGATGTTGGCGCTGCGGTTACCCACCTAGCTTTGCTAGGAGTCAAAAGGCGGGAAACGGCACTCTGGGATATCAAAGAAATATTTGGTGGCGTCCGCGGAACGGATATGAAATTTTAGCAGGAAAAGAAAACGAATAAATAAGCAAATAAAGAAAGCAAAGCAGCTGTGAGATTGCTCAGCGGCTGTGCGGAAAGGGCAGAGGCCGGGAAGGCTGTCTGCTTTTTTGCTTTATTAATGCGCTCCTGTAAAGCAAAAACGCTTTGTGGGGGCAAAGTATGCATTTATGTTCCTCTAAATGATCGGGCAGGAACCAAAACAACAGATGGGAGAGTAAAATGAAAATCTATCAGGGAAGACCGGAAGATGAAAGCGGGCGACAGCAAAGGGAGATTGCAGTATATGATATCCTGGATAAGCTGCAGATTTCCTATCAGCGTGCCGACCATGAGGCGGCTATGACGATCGAGGACTGTAAAGGAGTGGACGAGCTGTTTGAGATTGAGATCTGTAAGAACCTTTTTCTTTGCAACCGACAGAAAACCATATTCTATCTTTTAATGATGCCGGGAAAGAAAAAATTTTCCACGAAGGAACTGTGCCATCAGATTCAGTCGCCGCGCCTGTCATTCGCAGATGAGTCTTACATGGTGGAATTCCTGGACATCCATCCCGGTTCTGTGAGTATCATGGGATTGATGAATGACAGAGAAAACCGTGTGCAGCTTCTGATCGACCGGGAAGTGGCAGAGTCGGAATACCTCGGTTGTCATCCCTGCGTCAATACATCCAGCCTCAAGCTGCGCACAGCGGATGTGCTGGAGAAATTCCTGCCGGGTGTGCATCATACATACCGTGTTGTGGACCTGTAAAAATCCGGAAAAAGCCATTTGTAAAAAAACAATAAAAAAATTTGAAAAATATGGTTGACAAACGAAAACAAACGTGGTATTTTATT
>JAJBVF010000217.1 GCA_020859965.1 Clostridiales bacterium | reverse complement strand
AACCGCCATCTGGGAGCTCGGAAGAAGATACGAAGTCAGAGCAGACAAAGGCAGAAGAAACGTCAGAGAAAATGGGGGAAGATTCGCTGCGGTTGGCGACAGAATCCGGACAACAGAGGGAACAGCTTTTGCTTGATGGGGTGAAAAACAAAAAGCGGCCTGAATTGCCTGAGCAATGGAAAGAGGTACTGGAAGAGGAACAGCCGGAGCAGATGCCGGAGGTACCAGAAGAGGAAGAGACGAGGCGGATACCGGAAGAGATGCCAGTGATGCCGGAAGAAGAACAGCCGGAGCAAAAGCCGGAAGTACCGATAGAAGTACAGCCGGAACAAAACCCGGAAGAGATGCCGGAAATGCCGGAACAGGCACAACCACAGGAAATGCAGCAGAAGACATCACAGCAAGCGGCTATAGACAAACCGACAGAGACTTTCAGAAGCCCCGTTCAGGCACAGGCGGTATTGGATATAGAGAGTGTTATAAATGGGAAGGAGAAAGAAAGCGCGGTTGCCCATTCTGGAAGAAGCTGCGCGGAAACCTTATTGCGGGGGCGTCAGCCTTATCAACCATTTCGAGATGACGAATTTACAGATTGTGTACAGATCAAGCTGTGTGACGTTCTTCCGCTGCAGCAGGAGAAATGGCAGGTTGGCAGGAGCAATTTTCTTCAGCACGGATATTACCTGTACCGGCACCTTTTGTTTGGCAGGGCAAAAAACGGCGCGTACATATTGGGGGTCCCGGGGGTGCGTAGCCAACAGGAAGAATATATGGCGCACCTGTTTGGCTATGATCAGTTCAAATTGTCCAGAATCAGTAGCTGTGGACGAAAATTCGGTTACTGGTATCGGCTGTTGAAGGAACCTGAGAGAGTATCCTGAGGAAATTGCTTCGAATACAACACAGTTTTTCAGATCAGATGGGAGGAATGAGAGTGGAAGGATTGCGCGGACGTGGAAAATATATCGGGAGAGCGGCAGGAAGTCTGGTGGTTGCCTTTTTATCAACGGTTGTCCTGCTCCTGCTGTTTGCTTTTTTGCTTTTGAAGCTTCAGCTGGATGCGGGAAAGACAGAAATCGGTATTCTGGTGATTTATGTACTTTCCTGTTTTTCCGGCGGTTGGTATTGCGGAAGAAAATCAGGAAAGCGGAAGTTTTTATGGGGATTGCTGACTGGTGTATTGTATTTTTTTCTCTTGTTGATTGCGTCGGGGCTGGGAGAACGTGCATTGCAGCCTGAACTGACGAGAACCGTTACGGCACTGGTACTTTGCTGTGGAGGAGGAATGCTGGGCGGGATGCTGGCTTAAAAGAGGCAGGTTAATCTGCAGCCGAAGCGGCAGTTTAAGTGAACGACAAAAATCTTTTGACATTTACTTACGACTTACGTCGTTTACTATAACTCAAACACACGATCAAACTGCGCCTTCCGTTCCTCGCTGAGATGGTGACTGACTAAAATGAGTGTCAGCTCCGGGTTGGCGAGCAAACTTTTCTCCACAAGGTCGGCATTCGTTTTGTCAAGAGCGCTGGTTCCCTCATCCACAAGCAGGATGGAACGGTCGTGAATTAGCGCCCGTGCGATGGCAACCCGTTGCTTTTGACCTCCTGAGAGGTTTGCACCTTCTTCTCCTACAATCGTATCCAGACCGTCCGGCAGATGAAGAAGATCGTTTTCCAGTGCGCTGTTCTGCAATGCCGCATGAAGCTGCGCATCAGAGAAATCTTCCCCCAGTGTGATGTTTTCCCGGATAGAGGTATTGAACAAAAAGACATCCTGTTCAATGTAACTCATTTGACGTTGGAGTTGTTCCGGCGTATAATCGCGGATAGCTTGTCCATCCATACGGATGGCACCCTGTATATCCGGGAGCCATCCTATCAGCAGCTTCAACAGGGTGGACTTTCCACAGCCGGACGGACCGGTCACGGCGTACTTTCCTCCTTTTTGAAATTCCAGAGACAAATCTCTGAGAACGCAATGAGAACCATAGGAAAAATTCAAATGCTCCACAGTAATGGATTCCTGCATTTGCAGGATATCGGGCGCAGACACAAGCGCCTTTTCCGCCGCATGGACAGTGATCCTGTCAAAATAAGGCTTACTTGCTGCGAAGGAGAGGCGGAGATCGGCGAGATTGCTGAGACCGTTGCTGACGCTGCTGGAAAGATTTCCGCCGCCCATCAGCGCGGACTGGATGATGATGCCCTGAATGGAGAGCAGACCGATCAGGAAATCAACCGCAAGCTGACAGACAATGCTGACCATGGAAACTCCGTTGCTGATCCATGTCTTTCGGATGGACAACTGACATTTGGGCGTTTCTATCTGGTCACTGGCCTTTTCGCTCTCCTCTGTAAACTGCTGACCCTTGCCAAAAAAGCGCAGCACATCAAATCCGGAGAGCAGATCCTTCATCTGACTGACCGTTGCTGCCTGTTTTTTGGAGCAGACAGAGCCGAGCTGTTCCATCTGCTTTTGGAACAGCCTGGGGACGGATATCATAATTACGGCAGCGATCAGCGAGGCTACAGCCAGAGACCAGTGCAGGCTGACCAGGGCAATGACACTGAAAAGGACATTAAATGAGTACAGGATGCAGTCAAAAAAGGGCTTCCACGCGAGCTGCTCGATCTGATTCACATCATTCGTCAGCCAGGAGAGATATTCCCCGCTGTCATGGGCATGATACTCTCCGTAATTCATGCACAGCAGAGATTCCGTGATGTCCCGGCGCAGCTGATTGTTCATTTTTCGGATTGCCTGTGCCTGCAGCGCATTGCGTAGACTATCCAACAGAAGAAGGCATGCAAAGAGCAGAAGGTCTGCGGCAATCCAGCGGAGGAATCCGCCCATATCACGATGAATGATTGCCTGGAAAATCTGGATTAAGAGCAGATTTCCTAACGTCTGCAGTCCGCAGCCGCAGACATACAGAAATGTTACGGTGGTGTTGATAGTCTTAAATTTCTTCAGGTAGTATATCATAGCAGGCCTCTCGTTTAACTTGCAGATTGTGGTAAATGTGATTGTAACAGAAAGCGTTTGACATTGATTTTTGTATGCAGTATACTCCTTTTGGTTCAGCCGCGAGCTGACAAAAGGGAGGAATTTTTATGTCTATTGTAACTGCGGATGGCGGATTGACTACACTGGGCTATGCGATTTGCGTGATCGCGGTGATCGCTCTGGTATTAGTAGCGGGCTTTCTTCGCGAAAAAGCGGGTTCGGCTAAGAAAATGTCCACGAAACAGCTTGTATTTTGCGCGATGGCGATGGCGCTTGCTTTCATTACCTCTTATATCCGGCTGTTCAACCTGCCGTACGGCGGCTCTGTGACGCTGTTCAGTATGCTTTTTATCTGCCTGATCGGAAACTGGTACGGGGTGAAGGTCGGTATTATGACCGGTCTTGCTTATGGCATTCTGCAGTTTTTACAGGAGCCATATGTGCTGAGCTTTTTCCAGGTTTGCTGTGACTATGTTCTCGCTTTCGCGGGGCTCGGTCTGGCCGGTATATTCTGCCGCTCCAAAAATGGCCTGGTCAAAGGCTACTTGCTGGGGATTTTCGTGCGCGGCGCATTCCATTCTCTGGGCGGTTACCTGTACTGGATGGATTATATGCCGGAGAACTTTCCGCAGGCGCTCGCATCCCTGTATCCGATCATTTATAATTACTCCTATATTCTGCTGGAGGGAATTATCACAGTCGTTGTGATCTCACTGCCTCCGGTCGCGAAAGCGCTGCAGGTCGTGAAGCGGACTGCGGTAAAGGAATAAGGGAAAGGAATAATAAGACAGAATTCAATCAGGCCTGAAGCTCCTTCAGGTGCAGAAGTCTCTGATTCCGGCTGCCGCGAAACTGCAGGGAAATATCCTTCTCCGCTTCTATGAATTCACCATCGACCAATACGTCGATGCAGGAGAGCAGTTCCTGCGTCACCTCCGTGAATACGCGGCCGCCCGGGATCAGATCGACATCATAGAGATAGCCGGTATAGCACCAGATATCCTTATTCGGGTACTGCCCGCGCACTTTTTTCAGGAGACTGGCGACGACCGGCTGATTTTCCGGTTCGAACGGTTCGCCGCCCAGCACGGTAAGCCCCTGGATATAATCGGGCTTCAGCAGTTCGAGAATCTGCTCTTCGGTCCTAGCGGTAAATGGTTCACCGTAATCAAAGCTCCAGGTCTCCGGATTGAAACAGCCCTTGCAGTGGTGGCGGCAGCCGGATACGAAAAGTGAGATCCGGACGCCCGGACCGTTGGCGATGTCGCAGTTTTTGATGTTTCCGTAATTCATAGGGATACCTCCTGCAGGAAGACGGATTTTTGGGCGGGGATTTGATTCCGTCTGATGCCACATTTTTTATCTATCAGTATAAAGGGTGGGACGGATAATTTCAAGCTTGCAATCGGTTTTGCCGGTTGCGTTTTTGTTATACGGAGTTTTGTTCCTAAAATCGAACGGCGGAGAATATTCTCCGCCGTTTTTTATGCACAGGGGCGCATAATGTGTTTTGTGGCTTACGCCACACGCGCCCCGCGCAGCGGATAGGGGAGAAGAGCATTCCCCTATCCGATTGATGCGCCAGCGGCGCAGGGAGTTTTGCGGCTGAAGCCGCACCCCGGTAAAAGTATGCTATCTTAAGACACACAGAAGACATGAATGTGTGCGAAGCACATTTTCTGTACAGCGGTGCCTTTACAGATGCAGTACCCGATCCTTGATCTCCTGGGTACGTCCCTGGTTCCAGAACTGCGTGCCAATGTAGCCGCAGGTTCGGCGTGCCACGCTCATCTTATTCTGGTCGCGGTTGCCGCAGTTCGGGCATTCCCAGATGAGCTTTCCGGCCTCATCTTCGACGATTCTGATCTCTCCGTTGTACCCGCAGCAGTCGCAGAAATCGCTTTTGGTGTTCAGCTCCGCGTACATGATGTTGTCATAGATGAATTTCATCACAGAGAGAACTGCCGGGATATTGTTCTGCATATTCGGCACTTCCACATAACTGATCGCGCCGCCCGGGGAGAGTTCCTGGAACGGAGCCTCAAAAGAGAGCTTGCTGAAGGCATCGATCTCTTCTGTCACATGGACATGGTAGCTGTTTGTGATGTAGTTTTTATCGGTAACACCCGGAATGATACCGAAACGTTTTTTCAGGAGCTTCGCGAAACGGTAGGTGGTGGATTCCATCGGGGTACCGTACACGGAATAGCTGATATTTTCAGCGGCTTTCCATTCTGCACATTTATCATTCAGCCGCTGCATTACCTGCTTCGCAAATGGGCTTGCTTCGGGATCTGTGTGGGATTTTCCGAGCATGCGTACGCACATTTCGTACAGTCCGGCATAGCCGAGCGAAATGGTTGAATAGCCGTTGTAGAGCAGCTTATCAATGGTCTCACCTTTTTTCAGGCGGGCCAGCGCGCCGTACTGCCACAGGATCGGCGCTACATCTGAAACAGTGCCGAGCAGACGCTCGTGGCGGCAGCGCAGTGCGCGGTGGCAGAGCTCCAGACGCTCGTCCAGAATCTCCCAGAAACGATCCATATCGCCTTCGGAAGAGCAGGCTACGTCTACGAGGTTGATCGTGACGACACCCTGATTGAAACGTCCGTAAAACTTGTGGCTGCCATCCGGATTCCGCTGGGAATCCTCTACTGTCAGGAAGGAGCGGCAGCCCATGCAGGTATAGACATTGCCCTTCTTTAATTTGCGCATCATCTTTGCGGAGATATAATCCGGAACCATGCGCTTCGCGGTGCATTCCGCTGCGAGCTCTGTCAGATACCAGTATTTGGAATCCTCGGTGATATTGTCTTCATCCAGCACATAGATCAGCTTTGGAAACGCCGGAGTGATCCATGCGCCGCGTTCATTTTTTACACCCTGCATCCGCTGGCGCATTACTTCTTCGATGATCATCGCGAGGTCGTCGCGGGTTCGCCCTTCCGGGACTTCATCGAGGTACATAAACATGGTCACGAACGGAGCCTGTCCGTTACAGGTCATCAGCGTGATGAGCTGATACTGGATGGTCTGAATGCCGCTCTGTACCTCGTCCTTCAGACGGCGCTCAGTGATCATGGAGATGATCCCTTCATCGAGAGATTCCCCGCAGGCTTCTCTCTCCTCAATCACCTTTTGGCGGAGTTTCTGGCGGCTGATGTCCACAAACGGAGCCAGGTGTGCCAGGGAAAAGGACTGACCGCCGTACTGGTTACTTGCCACCTGTGCGACGATCTGCGTCGTGACATTGCAGGCGGTAAAAAAGCTGTGCGGCTTTTCAATCAGCGTCTCGCTGATTACCGTGCCATTCTGCAGCATATCTTCCAGATTGATCAGATCGCAGTTGTGCTCACGCTGCGCATAATAATCTGCGTCATGGAAATGAATGATCCCTTCCTCGTGTGCACGTACGATATCCTCGGGAAGCAGCACGCGCATGGTCAGATCCTTGCTGACCTCACCTGCCATATAATCCCGCTGCGTGGAATTAATCGTCGGGTTCTTGTTGGAATTCTCCTGCTTTGCGTTTTCATTGATCTGGTCCAGCAGGGAAAGAATGCTGTTGTCCGTCGTGTTGGATTTGCGCGAAATTTCGCGCTTGTAGCGGTAGCGCACGTATTTCTGGGCTACTTCATAGCCGCGCATTTCCATTATGCCTGTCTCCACGAGATCCTGAATGTCCTCTACATTCATTGCATGGCTGGATGCGATCGCCTGCTTCGCAATCGTATCAGCTACTGCCGTGATCTGATACTCATTGAGCTGATGGATTTTTTCTACGCTGTTATTTGCTTTTCGCACGGCGTTTTCAATCTTTGATTTATCAAAGCTCACTTCCTCGCCGTTGCGCTTAATGACGTTCGTTTTTACGGTATTGCCCATTTTGTCCTCCTTTTGTCGCGCAAAAAAGAGGCAGGATACTGATAAAGACAGACTGTTTGTATGAATCCGTAGAATTGTCTCAGTGTGATGCAACACATGATATAGTGCCGCATGCCAAGAACCTGCACCAAATATTGCGCTTCTTTCATCATACATGTTTTCATGGAAAAGTCAAGATGGAACTCGAAGGAGAGGCATACAAAAAGCGATTCTGAAAAATGCAGAGACTTTGTGAAAAACGTATAAGACCGGATCTACAGGCCGGTAAAATGAATGGTATTCTTCGTTTTTTGTTATTCGGATCTAAAATGAAATATTTATTTAACTATAAATAAAAAGATTGATAAATAAACAAAAAGAGATATAATGAAAGTGCACACAAAAAAGTTGCAGAGGAGAAAAAAATGTGTATAATGGATTTATGAAAGAGCTTTCGCTTTCCGGGGCAAAGGTGCAATATGACACGCAGTGTAAACGCGTACTAGCACACAAAAGTATCTTAGCATGGATTTTAAAATATACGTTGGAAGAATTCTTTGAGGTGTCTCTAGAAGATATTCCGGGTTACATAGAAGGTGGAATTGACATAGGAACTGTGCCTGTATATCCCGGTGAAACAAATGCCGAACGAATCATCGGCTTGCCGAATGAGGATAAAGTGAACGGTGAAGGAGAAGTTCGATTTGATATTCGCTTTTCTGTGCGGCTGCCAGATCCAAATGCTTATGAACCAGCTTTTATGCTCATAAACGCGGAGGCACAAAAGGATTTTTATCCCGGATATCAGATCGTGACCAGAGGCGTCTTTTATGGAGCCAGGATGATTTCTGCTCAACTGGAAACGGTGTTTACACATTCCGACTATGATAAAATTCAGAAGGTTTCCAGTATCTGGATCTGTATGAATGCACCGCAAAAATATGGAAACAGGATTGCTTCTTATTCGATAGGACAGTTTGATCTGTATGGCGTGCTTCCGATGAGACGGCAGGCCTATGATAAACTCAATGTCGTAATTATTACATTAAACGAGACTGTTGAAACGGACAACGTTTTATTACAACTGCTGAATATAATACTGTCTGTGAACCTGTCGTATGAGGAAAAAAGGAAACTCCTCGAAGAAAAGTATTTCATTCCGATACAGGAAGAATTTGGGAAGGAGCTGAATCTGATGTGTAATTTATCCGATCTGATAGAAGAGAAGGGAATTCAAAAAGGAATATCACAAGGAATATCACAGGGAATAGACAGTATGGCTGAGCTTGTCAAAAAGCTTCTTATGGAAGGCCGGACGGAGGATGCTCTGAAGGCATCGACGGATCCGCTTTACCGTGACCTTTTATTTCAACAGCTCAATGCTGAAAATGAATTGCGCTGAGGATCGCCATTGTTGTTTAAATATTCAAATTTATTGATCAGGAGAGTATATATA
>JAJBVF010000138.1 GCA_020859965.1 Clostridiales bacterium | reverse complement strand
AAGACCTCGTCCCGGACAGAGATGTGTCTTCGGATAGCCGCGAAGGCTCCTGCGGCCGGTCCGCTGTGGATTTGGGGGTCACCGCAGCGTTTTTTTTGGGAGCGAATAAGGTACGCTCATCGTCATCTTCCGGTACAGAAGTCTCCTGCTGTGCGCTGGCGGCCAGAAACTCACGCTTCAGTTCGTGCATGGACTGGATCCGATCGTTCTGCCGTATTGCAAGGCCTCTCATCAGAACCGTTTCCTGCGCCGGGGAGATATCTGCGCCAAGAGCGGAGGGATGGACAAGTGTATCCTCATACAGCCGGTTCATGGCATTTTCCGGCGTTGCCCCGGTGATCAGCTTATAGATGGTAGCGCACAGTGCATAGACGTCCGTCCATGGCCCCTGAGCACCATGGGACCGGTATTGTTCCTCCGGGGCATAGCCTGGCTTCCGGATCACGGAAAGACTCTTTTCGCCGGAATAGGCGACTGCTCTCGCGGTGCCAAAGTCCAGAAGCTTTACAGAGCCGGACTTCAGGAGCATCAGATTTGCCGGGCTGATATCCCGGTGAATCAATCCCTGCCCATGTACCTTTTCCAGGGCATCCATGACCGGCTCCAGAAGCGCATACAATTCATCAAAAGGAAGCTGTCCCTGTTCTCTCAGGTGCTGCGCCAGACTTATGCCTTCCAGGAATTCCATGATAATGTACGCTGTATTGTTGTCCTGAAAGAAATCCCGGACGCCTACGATATTGGATTCGTCCGGAAATTTTGCCAGAGTCCGGGCTTCTGTTAAAAATTTATCCTTTCCCTGTTCAAAAAATACAGATTGTTCTTTCTGGCTGACAGATACATCCAAAGATTTCGTGTGATAACGGTTTGCAACAGCGGACGGATAATATTCCTTGATCGCGACCTTCACGTCCAGTGTCAGATCCCGTCCTATGTAAGTGATGCCAAAACCGCCTTCGCCAAGCACCTTTCCGACCAGATAGCGGTCTTTCAGTAGTGTACCGGCCGGTAGCTGATGTTCGGCATTTTCTATGTTCAATGGATTTTTGCATACCGGACAGAAAGCGGCGCTGCTTATCTGCCCTTCCATGCACGAGGGGCAATAGAATATTTTTTTCATTTCAAAACTCATCCCTTCCGGAAGCAAACCGACAGAAAACCGTCGACCGCAAACTCTTTTTCATTCTAACATGCCTCTCTATGGAGAATCAATTGCTTTTTTTCTTGCCCCCGGCTTCATATTCTGCTAAAATAACAGAGGTTAAAAAATTTTTTATCACATCGAAAGGCAGGTGAACGGAATGGATAGCTGTGATGGCCGAAGTAGCAGCACAGGAAGAAAAAACAGTGGTCTGTTCTGTTCTCTTTAGACTATTCTTTTTTCTTCCCGTTTCACAGTATTATGATTCCAGAAGAAGGATCGTGGCTTTTGGAAAATCTTTTGGTTTATGAACCCCATTGCAGTTCAGCAGAAAACTATTCAGACAGATATACTCGCAGAGGCGTATGTCTTTTTCTGTTGTCTGTATCTGGCGCGGCAAAAGTGTGCTTTCTGAAGATATTCGGAAGACGCAAGTGTGGTGTGAATCGCACTTTTGTTTCATGATGCCATCAGGTGCGGACCAGAAGCAGCGGTAATTGAGTGAACAGATCGGGAGGAGGATTTGATATGGAAACAAAACTGCAGGATTACAAGTCGGAAATACTTACCATCATTCGAAGCAACTGTTCTCCGGGGCTGCTTCGGTCCAGGCTTGAGGACTATCATGAGAATGACCTTGCGGAGGCTTTGCCGGAGCTTACTGATGTGGAGAGAAAGAAGCTGTTTCGCATTCTGGACCGGGAGATGCTCTCAGATATCTTTGAGCATACGGACGAGGATGATACGATGCGGTATCTGAATGAGCTGGATATCAAAAAAGCCGCGGATATCCTGTCCCGGATGGAGACGGATACGGTGATCGATGTCTTAAAGAGCTTTGACCGCGAGAAACGCACACTGCTCACCAGCCTGATGGATGAGGAGAGCAGGAAGGATCTGTCGGTGATCTCTGTCTTCGATGAAGACGAGATCGGAAGCAGGATGACCACCAATTATATCAGCTTTCGCGAGAATCTGACGATCAAACAGGCGATGAGCGCCCTGATCGAACAGGCGGAAAAAAATGACAATATTACAACACTTTTTACCATAGCGGCGGACGGCACCTTTTATGGGGCGATCGACCTCAAGGATCTGATCATCGCGCGGCAGGGAGCCAGTCTGGAAGACCTGATCGCTACCTCCTATCCGTATGTTTACGGTCATACCTCGATTGATGACTGTATCGAAAAGCTGAAGGATTATTCGGAAGATTCCATCCCGGTACTGAGCGATGACAACCGTCTTCTGGGCGTGATCACTTCACAGAGCATAGTAGAGCTGGTGGATGACGAGATGGGTGAAGATTATGCGAAGTTCGCCGGTCTGGCTGCGGAAGAGGATCTGAATGAGCCGCTGCGCGAGAGTATGAAGAAGCGCCTTCCCTGGCTGTCGGTGCTGCTGGTGCTGGGCATGGTGGTTTCCTCCGTCGTCGGTGTGTTTGAGACAGTGGTCAGCCAGCTTACCATTATTATGTGTTTTCAGTCGTTGATCCTTGATATGGCGGGAAATGTCGGGACGCAGTCTCTTGCTGTGACGATCCGTGTGCTGATGGATGAGACCCTGACGGGGAGACAGAAGCTCTCTCTGGTGCGAAAGGAAATGAGTGTCGGCCTTTGCAACGGAATCCTCCTGGGTGCACTTTCCATTGTTGCTGTTGGACTGTATATTTTCCTGCTGAAGGGAGAAGCATTTGGATTTGCCTTTGCTGTGTCCATGTGTGTTGGCGTATCTCTGATGGCGGCGATGCTGATCTCTTCGCTGGTCGGAACCTGTATTCCGATGTTTTTTAATAAGATTCACGTGGACCCCGCGGTCGCTTCCGGCCCTCTGATCACCACAGTGAATGACCTGGTGGCTGTGGTTACTTACTACGGATTGAGCTGGATTTTGCTGATACAGGTGATGCATCTGGCGGGGTAAAACGCCTTACGCCGTTTCCTGTATTTTTTACAGTTTTTTTACTTCTTTTTACCACGGGGTTGGTATCGCCTGCGAAAGCAAGGCAATATAATATTTTCAGCTGGAAAACCCGAACTATACAGGAGGTGCCTATGCTGAATAATGCACAGAGGATAGACGCGATCGTATGGAAGGCAAAAGATAAAAAAATTTCATACGGAGCTTTTTCATCCATTCTGACAGAAGGACAGAAGGCAGAAATATATCAGGAGTATGAAAGCTACTGGAATGCAAAACTGGATGCGGAAAGGAAACGACTTGAAAGAATTACTTGCTAAAAAGGGATTTATCTGTGATATGGACGGCGTGATTTATCATGGGAACCGTCTGCTGCCGGGAGTGAAGGAATTTCTGGACTGGCTGAGAACGAACAAAAAGAAATTTTTATTTTTGACAAATTCGGGACAATATACGCCCAAAGAACTGCAGCAGAAGCTGGGGAGAATGGGACTGGAGGTAGATGAGACGCATTTTTATACCAGTGCTCTTGCCACGGCCCACTTTCTGAAAAATCAGGCTCCCGGCTGCAGTGCTTATGTGATGGGTGAGCATGGGATCCTGAACGCGCTGTACGATGTGGGAATTACCTTTAATGATGTGAATCCGGACTATGTGGTCGTGGGGGAGCCAAGCGGCTACAGCCTGGAGATGATCACAAAAGCGATTCGTCTGGTAGAAAAAGGGGCGAAGCTGATCGGAACGAATTATGATATGACAGGTCCGACGGAATCCGGAATTGCTCCTGCCTGCCGTGCTCTGCTCGCTCCGATCGAACTGGCGACTGGGAAACAGGCTTATTATATGGGCAAGCCAAATCCCCTGATGATGCGAACGGGACTGAAGCTGCTGGGGGTACACTCGGAAGAAGCTGCGATCATCGGAGACCGGATGGATACGGACATCATAGCCGGAATCGAATCCGGACTGGATACTGTTCTGGTGCTTTCCGGCGTTACTACCAGGGAAGACTGTCTGAAATTCCCGTATCGCCCCAGGCTGATCCTCAATGGTGTGGGAGAAATACCGGCGGCACAGGCGGCCGGAAAGGCCTGAATGAGCTTCACCAGAACTTTACAGAGATATTACTTATTAAAGATTATGAAATTTACATTGAAGGAGTAAACTGCTTATGAATTGAAGCAGGCACCCTTACATGAAAATGCCCGGTTCGGTTTGGAATCGGGCTTTTTGTTTGTATAAAAGGAGGGAAAGGATGAAGGCGAAGAAAGGTCTTGCAGGTATCCTGGCAGCGACCATGGCAGTATTTAGCTTTGGAATGCCGGCGGGCGCTGCGGAAAATATGCTGGAGGATATTCTGGAGAGCGGAGTTCTTCAGGTGGCGACGGAGCCCTATTTCGCACCGTATGAATTTATTGATGCGTCGAAAGAAGGGCAGGAGCAATATCTGGGAGCAGACATGGAGCTGGCCAGATATATTGCCGGACAGCTGGGAGTTGAACTGGAGATTGTGCCTATGGATTTTACAGAGGTGCTGGAATCGGTAGCCGCCGGTGAATATCCGATGGCGATCACAGGTCTGGCTTATACGGTTGAACGTGCAGAAGAACTGGAACTCTCAGATGTCTATTACAGTACGGATTCGGTGAATGGGTTTCTGATCCGGAAAGAGGATGAGGAGGTTTATACAGATCTGGAATCACTGTCCGGAAAAACGGTGGCCTGTCAGAGCGGGACGATACAGGAGACGTATGTGAATGAGCAGATTCAGGAAGTAAAAACAGCTGCTTATGACAGCGTGATCACATCTGTGCGCGCACTGCTTTCGGGAAGCTGCGACGCAGTGGCAGTGAATTATTCGAACGGAGAAACGCTGGCAGAGCTTGACGAGGATCTGATCATGGCGGAGGCGCTGTTTGAGGATACAACGGACGATACGGTCATCGCCTGTCCGAAAGGGCAGACAGAGCTGATTGAGAAGGTAAATGAGATCCTGGCTTTGGCGGCAGAAGAAGAACTGTATGAGCAGTGGTGGGATGAGGCGTCAGAGCTTGCCTCCCAGCTGAATCTGGAAGATTAAAAAGCACGGCAGAATTCTCTTTTGGGCTGTCAGGCCCGCTGCTTCGTGGGAATAAAGAGTGAAAAAGAAAAGAGGAGGAAAGAGCATGTCAACATTGGCGTTGCGGAATGTCAGTAAGATTTATCCGGGCGATGTCTACGCGGTGAAGGAATTCAGTATGGACATCAATGACGGAGATTTCATTATTTTTGTAGGTCCGTCCGGATGCGGAAAATCCACGACATTGCGTATGATCGCGGGACTTGAGGATATTTCGGAGGGAGAGCTCTGGATCGATGGAGAACTGATGAATTATGTGGAGCCGAAGGAAAGGAATCTTTCCATGGTATTTCAGAATTACGCGCTCTATCCGAACATGACAGTATACGATAATATCGCGTTTTCATTGAAAATCAGGAATGTGCCGAAAAATGAGATTGATCAGAGGGTGAAGGAGACGGCGAAAACGCTCGGATTGGAGAATCTGCTGAAACGCCGTCCGGCGGCACTCTCAGGTGGTCAGAAACAGCGTGTGGCAATCGGCAGTGCGATTATTCGGAATCCGAAGCTCCTTCTGATGGATGAGCCGCTGTCCAATCTGGACGCAAAGCTGCGTGCGCAGATGCGTGTAGAACTGGGAAGGCTTCATGAGCGGCTGGGTGCGACTATGATTTATGTCACGCACGATCAGACAGAGGCCATGACGCTGGGTACCAGGATCGTTGTGATGAAAGAGGGAGTGATCCAGCAGATTGATGAACCGCAGGTGCTTTATGATCATCCGGTCAATCAGTTTGTTGCAGGCTTCATCGGGTCTCCCGCGATGAATTTCGCGGATGCGCAGATCGTTTCGATCGCGGATGGGGAGACCGGGGTGATGCTGGAAAACGGAGATTCTTCGATTTTTGCGGAGCTTGGCGAATGCAGGGAGCTTTTGAAGAAGAAAAACTCCGGAAAGTCCGATGTGGTGATGGGAATTCGCCCGGAGGACATTTACACGGAAGATGATATCAAAGAAGGCAGAGGGAAGCTGCTGGCGAATAAAACCGGTATTCCAGTCCGCATCACGACGATTGAAATGCTGGGGGTAGAGACTATGCTGTTTTTCGAACTGGCAGGAGAGCAGTTCTGCGCCAGAGTCGCGCCGGAAAACCGTGTGCAGGTGGGCGATGTCATACAGATCTATTTTGATATGGGAAAGCTGCATCTGTTTGACGCAGATACCGGACTGACTCTCCGCTGATGTATGGAGAGCCCGCCGTCAGAGTCGCCATACGGCGAGGGGCGGGCCTGCGTCCATCCGGATGATGGACATGTGAAAGGAGCTATTTATGAAGACAAATAAAACAATCATGGGCAAAATTTCGCCATATCTGTATCTGCTGCCGGCGATGCTCATATTTGCAGTATTTCTTTTTTACCCGTTTGCGAAAACGATTTATCTGAGCTTTTATCTGACGGACAATATGGGGCGGGCAAAAATTTTCGCAGGTATTGACAATTATGTATCTCTGCTTACTTCTTCTTCCTTCTGGAACAGTCTGAAAGTGACGCTGATCTTTGTGGTGATCGTAGTCGCGGGCGGTATGTTCCTGGGACTGGTGGGAGCGGTGCTCTGCAACAAGGCATTCCCGGGTATCCGCTTTTTCAGTACAGCCTATGCGCTGCCGATGGCGATCGCGTCCAGTTCGGCTGCGATGATCTTTAAGATTATGCTGAACCCGACGATCGGTATCGTGGACAAAATCCTGGGGGTGAATATCAACTGGGTCAATGACCAGAGATACGCGCTGATCGTAGTTGCGATCCTGACAGCATGGCTGAACAGCGGAATCAATTTCCTTTATTTTTCCGCGGGCCTTGGCAACATTGATGAGAGCATTTATGAACGGGCATCGGTGGACGGCGCGAGCGGCATACAGCAGTTTTTCAGCCTGACGCTTCCGGGCTTAAGCCCGATCATGTTTTACACACTGGTCGTGAATGTGATCCAGGCGTTCCAGTCTTTCGGACAGGTCAAGATCCTGACGGAAGGCGGACCGGGCGAGTCTACCTACCTGATCGTGTACTCGATCTACCGGAACGCGTTTTTCAACTACCGGTTTGGCAGTGCAGCGGCAGAGTCGGTCGTGTTGTTTATCATTATCATGATACTGACACTGATCATGTTTAAAGTACAGGGCAAAGGAGTGAAGGAATAATGGCGGCAGGTCAGGCAGTAATGAAATATGCGGGAAACATTTCCCAGAAAGAACTGAAACAACTCCATAAGTCAAAGGAGCAGCAGGCAGTAAGCAAACGACGGGTTCGGACCGTATGCCGTATGGTATTGAATATCGCCATGGCGTTTCTGATTCTGTCTCCGTTGCTTTACGCGATAAGCATCGCGTTTATGCCTTCGAGTGAGCTGTATTCCCAGACACTCAATCTGATACCGAAAAATCCGACGCTGGAAAATTTTGCGCAGGCGATCACGACAGTTCCGCTGTTCCGGTTTGTGCTGAACTCGTTTATCGTATCCCTTTCCATTATGGCCGGACAGATTGTCACCTGTTCCCTTGCCGCATTCGCTTTTTCTTTCCTTGAATTCAAAGGAAAAGGCGTACTGTTTATGGTAGTCATGGCCACGATGATGGTTCCCGGCGAGGCGACGATCATTTCCAATTATCTTACTGTCAGCAGCTGGGGATGGCTGGATACCTATTATGTGCTGATCATCCCGTATCTGACCTCGGCGACCGGAATCTTCATGTTCCGCCAGTTTTACTCGGCATTTCCGATTTCGCTTTATGAGGCGGCAAAGCTGGACGGATGCAGCAATCTGCGTTTTATTTCCACGATTCTGGTTCCGCTTACCAAGCCGGCAATTGGCGCAATGGCGGTGTACACGTTTATCAATTCCTGGAATATGTATATGTGGCCGCTGCTGGTCACCGGTTCTCAGGAAAAACGTACGGTGCAGATCGGTATCAGTATGCTGAACAGCGTCGACGCGCAGTCGATGACGATGATGATCGCGGGCGTGGTGATCGTTGTCATTCCATCTCTTTCGATTTTTGTGATCGGGCAAAAACAGCTGGTTCGGGGAATGTTCTCAGGCGCTGTGAAGGGATGAGAAAATACTCCTTTATACGGCTCAGAGAAAAAACAGCCGTCTAAATGGTTTCATTTAAAAAGGTGTTTCCCTGCAGGATCTTATGGAGAAAAATAATGTGCTTCGCACAAAGCTGGGATTTTAAAAATTCTTAAATAAGTATCCATAAGATTACGGC
>JAJBVF010000491.1 GCA_020859965.1 Clostridiales bacterium | reverse complement strand
ATCCATGGGAATGCCGCCTGCATCGACGGGATGATCGACCGGATTGAGCATGAGCTTGGAGAAAAAGCGACCGTTATCGCTACCGGCGGACTGGCCGGTACCATTACACCGCATTGTCTGCATGAGATTCTGTTGGACGATGCGCTTCTTCTGAAAGGCCTCATGTATATTTATTATAAGAATAAAGGCAATGATTCCGACTGACCGGCTTATATCTTCAGAAGAACAAAAAGGGAATAGACAAAAAGCAGCGGAAGATCCTATATGATACCGGGATCTGAACGCTGCTTTTTTGATCACTGCTTTATTTTATCGTTACTTTTTCAATTACAGCTTTTAATCGATGTCTTTCCGCTTATCTCGTAAATCGCGTGCTGCCTGAATCTTGCTCAGATTACCCTTGCAGCATTCCTGTGGCCATACCATTTCTTCCTCAGATTGCCCTCATAGCCTTCTGCAGCATGCCATTCCTTTCTCAGATCGCCTTCGTGGCATCCCGCAGCCATGCCGTTTCTTCCTCGTTCAGATACGGCGAGATTTTCTGATACACTTCCGCATGATAACTGTTCAGGAGCCCCCGCTCACGCTCTGTCATCTGTTCCGGCACGATTGCATCCAGATCAAAAGGCACCATAGTAAGAGGTTCGAAACGCATAAACTGACCAAAATCTGTTTCCTGATCCTTCACACATACGATCAGATTCTCATGGCGAATGCCATATTCCCCTTCCACATAATATCCCGGTTCATCCGAAGTGATCATTCCTTCCTCAAATACCGTATCTGCTTTCCTTGCGGGTGAATTTTTCCAATTGAAGCTGTTCGGTCCCTCATGGACATTCAGAAAATATCCCACGCCATGTCCGGTACCATGCTTAAAGTCTCCCGCAAGCTCCCAGAGCGGTCCTCTGGCCAAAACATCCAGATTCAGGCCACAGACGCCATAAGGGAATTTCGCCGCAGCAAGATTCAGTGCGCCGCGCAGCACCGCTGTAAAATATTTTTTTTGCTCATCCGTAGTCGGCCCCATCACGATTGTTCTCGTCGTATCGGTTGTTCCTTCCAGATAATGGCCGCCCGTGTCCGCCAGCAGGAATCCCTCTGCCTTAACAGGAACATCGGATTCCTCTGTAGCCGAATAATGATTCATCGCAGCATGTGGACCATAGGAAATAATCGAGTCAAAACTGTTCCCCATGAAATTTTCCTGTTCTGCGCGCAGAGAATACAGTTTTTCTTCCGCGCTCAGCTCCGTCATTGGAATTTTTCCGACATTTGTTTTCAGCCAGTAGATAAATTTCGTAAGTGCCACACCGTCCTTAATATGAGCAATCCGCTCATTTTCAATTTCCGTCTGGTTTTTGACCGCCTTTGGGATCTGCGTTGGATTCTCCCGATCCAGCACAGTCACTCCCTCCGGAATCGAAGCAGTCATACGGCTGTTCACCTTTGCACGGCATAGCAACACCTTTTTGTCTGCGGAAAGTTCTGAAATATACTGATAAATATCATCATACGGATAAATAGTCACACCATCTGCAGCCAGGGCCTTCTCCACTTCGCAAGGAAAAGCCTTTTCATTCGCGAACAGAAGAATTTCCTCACCCGTCATCACCAGATACGAAAGAACCACAGGACAGCAGTGAATATCCCCGCCCCGAATGTTCAGCAGCCATGCGATATCATCCAGAGAAGTCAGGACAAACAGATCCGCCCCCAGTTCCTGCACTATCCGGCGAATACGGGAAATCTTTGAAGCACGGGATTCTCCCGCCCATTTCACATCCAGTTCCATCACTGGCTCACAGGAAAGCGCCGGGCGGTCACTCCAGATATCACCGATCAGATCCAGCGTTCCTTTGATGGAAACGTTTCTTTTCCCCAAAAGCGACGCAAGCTGCTCCGCCTCCTTCGTGCTCACCGTACGGCCATCATATCCCAGGCATTCCCCTTTACCCAGCTTCTGTTCCAGAAACTCATGCACCGTCGGTACGCCAGGCTCCCCCATCTTATACAGCGTCACGCCGCTGCCTTCCAGCTGCAAAGCCGCCTGGATAAAATAGCGCCCGTCTGTCCACAGCCCGGCCATATCCTTTGTGATTACGGCAGTCCCGGCCGATCCGCTAAAACCGGTAATGTATTTTCTGCACTTGAAATAATCCCCTACATACTCGGAAGCGTGAAAATCATCGGTAGGAACAAGGTATGCATCTACCTTTTCTTCTGCCATGCGCGCACGAAGCGCCGTAATTCTGTCAGTAACTCTGTCCTGTGTCATATTGTATCATCTCCGCTTTAAATATTTATGGTAAACATCGCAAATCGTTTCTCTGTACTTTATTATCCCTATAGTTTAAGATAGTATAAACTAACCGGATATTCGAAAGCCACCGCCGGGCCGGGTGCTTTGTCATAAGGATTGCCGACTTAGTCGGAGGGCGCCAAGTGGCAGTGGCACTCGTTTTATGTCCCGATTTTCAAAGAAAATCGAGGACGCAGGCGCCGACCGAAGCGAAGCGTAGACCCTTATGACGTGGGCTCCAACCCAAAAACTCCTTGCCCGGCCCTGCGCATAAAAACAGCGATCGCATCAACACGATCGCCTTATCCGACATACCAAACAGGGGTTGAGAGAATCGAACTCCCACTAAGAGTTTTGGAGACTCCTGTCATGCCATTTGACCAAACCCCTTTGACAACTCACCAGATATTTATACCACAGATTCAAATGACTGTCAATAAAATATTCACAAAATCAGACACAATTTTCAGAGAATCCCTGAGATCGCGTCGCGGACACTGCGCACACCGATCAGGGAAATCCCTTCCATCTGACCTTTTTTTTCCAGCTGTCTTTTACATACCTCCGGCAGGATTACAGACGTAAATCCCAGCCGTTTCGCCTCACGGACCCGCTGCTCGGCCATGGAAACCGAACGAACCTCGCCGCTTAGTCCCACCTCGCCAAAGGCAATCGTCTTCTCATCGATTGGCTGTTCTTTCAGACTCGAAGCGATTGCCAGCACGATACCAAGATCGAGTGCAGGCTCACTCATACGAATACCGCCGGCGATATTTACGTAGGCATCGCAGGAGGAAAGACGCAATCCAGCCCTTTTTTCAAGTACTGCCATCAGAAGATTCACACGGTTCAGATCCGTGCCCGCTGCCGTACGTCTGGGGAAAGCGAGATTGCTCTTGCAGACCAGCGCCTGCACCTCCAGAAGTACCGGGCGTGTGCCTTCCATCGTACACGCTACGATGGAACCGGATGCCCCTTCCGGCTTGCCCTCCAGCATATATTCGGACGGATTTGGCACTTCGACCAGGCCTTCCGCACGCATTTCAAATACACCGATCTCATTGGTCGAGCCAAAGCGGTTCTTCGCACTGCGCAGCACACGATAAGCCGCATAGCGGTCTCCCTCACAGTACAATACAGTATCCACCATATGCTCCAGCACACGCGGTCCTGCAACCACTCCTTCTTTTGTCACATGGCCGACCACAAAAATTGAAATATTCATGCCCTTCGCAATCTGCATGAGAATGCCGGTGCTCTCCCGCACCTGAGATACACTTCCCGGTGCAGAGGTCACTTCTTCATGATACATTGTCTGAATCGAGTCAATGATCACAATGTCCGGATGTTCTCCGGTAATTGCCTCGCGGATATCCGCCAGATTGGTCTCGCAGAGAATTTTGAGATTACCTGAAAAATCTCCCATGCGCTGTGCACGCATCCGGATCTGCTGGGGAGACTCCTCGCCGGAAACATAGAGAACATTCCGTCCATCTGCAGCCAGATTTCGGCACATCTGCAAAAGAAGCGTCGATTTGCCGATACCTGGATCACCGCCGACCAGCACCAGCGATCCCTGCACGATCCCCCCGCCAAGCACACGATCAAATTCCCCCATACCCGTGGTCATCCGTGCCTCTTTGCTGATTTCAATCTCCAAAAGCGTCCGGGGACGTGCGGCATTTTCCCGCCGCACGACCCCGGTCGTTAATTTCTTATTTACGATTTTCGGTTCTTCTGCAAAAGTATTCCATTCCCGGCAGCCAGGACACTGCCCCATCCATTTGGACGCCTCATAACCGCAGTTCTGACAGAAAAATACCGTCTTTGTTTTTGCCATAAATCATTCATCCTTTAAAGCTTCACGATCTTCACGGAAACCATTTCCGCTGCTCCCGTCTCCACACTGAGTACAAGCTTGCCGCCCATGCTGGTCTTCACATTCCCGATATTGACATCCTGAAGATATACTTTATATTCGGCATCCTCTTCCATACCCAGGATGATCTGCGCATCCTTTTTCGCCTCGACTTCAAAGGAAACTCCGTTCCCGGTCGCATGAAAATTATGTACCGCAGTGCCCGGAACAGACTCGTAAACGAGCATTCCGTTGCGCTCCAGCTTTGTAATATCCGCAAATGTCTTTACCTTATACAAATCTCCATCGTGCTCAAAATCCGACTTTTTTGATTTCTCAGCCAGTTCATAATTTCCAAAGCTGAGCGTTCCGTCATTCTCGGTAATAATAAGTTCTTTCAATCCCGACATTTTTACATGCCCTCCCAATCTCTGTTTTAGGATGTGATCACAGGAATCTGTTTCACAAACTCCCGTGATCAGAGTTTCGAGGCTAACGCCCCTTTTATGAGAATCTGTCTGGCAGAACCTGCATACAGATCCGTGCCTGCGCATACAGGACTTTCAGTTAACTTATCTTAGCATAGTTGTCCGAAAAACTCCAGTCATCATTTATTAAAAAAGAAAAAATTGACGGCGATAGCAAATACGCTACACTCCGGAAGTAATGATAAGCAGCGTAAGTCAATTTACTTGACGTTCCGGAATACAATTTTTTCCTTCTGTACTCCAATCGACACCGTATCGCCGGCCCGGACACGCCCGGATAACAGCTCTTCCGCAAGCGGATCTTCCACCATGCTAAGCACCGCCCGGCGCAGCGGTCTCGCGCCATATTTCGGATCATACCCTTTTTTCGCGATCAGCTGTTTTACCGCAGAGCTGAAACGCAGCTTCAATTTGAGCTGGTTCTCACAGCGTTTTTTCAGTTCTTCCAATAAAAGCCCGGTAATATCCCGTACATTTTCCTCACTAAGAGAATGAAAGACGATGGTTTCATCAATCCGGTTTAGAAACTCCGGTTTGAAAAGCCTCCTGACTTCCTCCATCACACTCCCTTTCATCGCCTCATAGTTTTCCTTCTCGCTGCTCCCAGAGCCAAATCCCAGATGCTTCGGCGCTATGATCGACTGAGCACCGGCATTCGATGTCATGATCAGTATCGTATTCTTAAAATCAATTTTCCTGCCCTGCGCATCTGTGATATGCCCTTCATCCAATACCTGCAGCAGGATATTGAAAACATCCGGATGCGCCTTTTCAATCTCGTCAAACAATACTACAGAGTATGGATTACGACGTACTTTCTCGCTGAGCTGACCGCCTTCATCATATCCAACATATCCAGGCGGGGAACCAACCAGGCGGGAGACGCTGTGCTTTTCCATATATTCTGACATATCAATACGAATCAACGAATTCGGAGTTCCAAAGACCAGATCTGCCAGAGCTTTGGAAAGCTCGGTCTTACCGACCCCGGTCGGTCCAAGGAAAAGAAAGGAACCGATCGGACGATTCGGACTCTTCAGTCCGGAGCGGCTCCTGCGCACCGCCTTTGCGACCGCCTGCACAGCTTCTTCCTGCCCGATCACACGGGAATGCAAAAGAGTATCCAGCTTCAGAAGCTTCTTTCCTTCCTGATCCGCGATCTTCTGTACCGGAATTTTGGTCCAGATTGAAACAATGTCAGCAATATCATCCTCTGTCACAACACGTGCTTTTCCATTCTGGCGTGATTTCTGCAGTTTTTTCTGACGATCCAGTTTTTTATTCAGCTGCTCCATCTCCATATGGATTTTCTTCGCTTCCGCCAGATTTCCCGCCTTCAATTCGTCCTCACGTTTCTGAGCAAGCAGATCATACTGCTGCTGGTATTCGCTTTTCGATGCGGAAGTCCTGTAATATCCAAGCTGGCATCGTGCGGAGGCTTCATCGATCAGATCAATTGCCTTATCCGGGAGAAAACGGTCATTAATATAACGTTTTGACAATTTTACCGCAGCCGACAATGCCTCATCTGTGATCCGCACTCCGTGATACTGCTCATACCGGCTGCGCAGCCCTTTCAGGATTTCCTCTGTTTCCTCTTCCGACGGCTCTTCCACCATCACAGGCTGGAAACGGCGTTCCAGAGCCGGATCCTTTTCGATATACTTCCGGTACTCGTCCATCGTTGTCGCACCGATCAGCTGAAGCTCACCACGCGAAAGGGACGGCTTCAGAATATTGGAGGCATCCAAAGCGCCTTCCGCTCCCCCCGCACCAATGATCGTGTGAAGCTCATCCACAAACAATAGCACATTCCCACTGTCAATCACCTCATTGATGATTCGCTTAATCCGTTCTTCAAACTCTCCGCGGTATTTGCTTCCCGCCACCATTCCCGCCATATCCAGGGTAACAACACGTTTCCCCTGCATTGGCTCCGGAACCTGGCCATTTACGATTTTCTGCGCAAGTCCCTCTGCAATGGCAGTTTTCCCCACACCGGGCTCCCCGATCAGGCAGGGATTATTCTTTGTCCTGCGGCTCAGGATCTGAATAATCCGCTCCGTCTCCTGTTCGCGTCCAATCGTAACATCAAGCTTATGATCCTCTGCGAGCGCGGTCAGATCCCTGCTGTACTGATCCAGCATGGGTGTCGGACTGTTCCCACTTCCCTCTGCCCGAACCTGTTTCACAAGTTCACGATATTTTTCCTCCGGAATACCAGTCACCTCAATAAGATCTGAAAACAGCTTCTGAAGATTAATCCCCATCGTATGCAAAAGGCGTGTTGCCACGCATTCAATATCCTTCAACATAGCCATAAGGATATGTTCCGTACCAATCTCCCTGCTTTCAAAAAACCGGGCTAACTCTGCACTCTCGTCCAACACCGACTGGACACGGGGAGTCAAGCCTTCCGGCTCTTTTAAAACAGCGCCTTCCTCCGGAGCGATCAGCCGGTCAATCAGAGATCGGAGTTTCTCTTCCTCCACATGATTTGACCGCAGAATCGTGCCCGCAGTGCCCTGCTCTTCCTGTACCAGCCCAAGCAACAGATGCTCCGATCCGATATAACTGTGCCCACAGCTTCTCGCGATGCGTTCCGCAAGATGTTGCGCCCGCCAGGCACTTTCTGTATAATTATATTCCATAGCCTGTCCTCCAGATTCTCTGTCAATCCAGTCTGCTGCCTTTTCCCGGAAGCAGCTCATCATATATCTCATCCACCATCGCGTGTATATCTGTCCGCGGAATGTTTTTGCAAATACCCTTTGCAAGCATTACACGCAAACGTTCCCGGAGCTCTTCTTCCGCTTTCGCGCGATTGCTGTCAATCGCGACAATAGCGCCGCGTCTCCGATCGATCGTCACAAAGCCTTCTTCGCGCAGAACCGCATAAGCCTTATTCACTGTATGCATATTGATCCCAATATCCCCGGCCATCTGACGAACGGAGGGGAGCGTATCTCCTTCCCGTATTAAAGATGTGGCGATTCCTAATACAATCTGATTCCGAAGCTGCATATACAAAGCCTCTTCACTCTGAAAATTCATCTCAATCAACATATGCTTTCTCCTTTGTGACACATATCCTATAACAGTCATAGTCATAAAATGTCCCAGAAAAGTGTCTCCCACGGAATCTTAGAATCTGCTCTTTTCTGGGACTTCCTTCCGATCCGGAACTTATCACGATACAACATTCTCTGATCTGCTGCAAAGCGTTCTCGATAGACAGACTCCTGATCACAGATCAATAAAATCAATATCTACATCACCGCTGTCTGTTCCAGGTTCCTTCTGCGGCTCATAGTGCACTTTTTCTTTCGGTGGTTCATATTCCGGCATCTGTTTTGCCTGTTTTCTCGCATTGGAAGGTTTCGGAACCGTAGACGGATCATCCGTCATCTTTTTCCCGGCAGGTTCTTCCTGCTCGTAAAAGGTATCCCGTCCTGTACGGTCAAACGCATCCTGTTCCGGCAGACTCCGGTCATATTCCTCTCCGGCAGATGGCCCGGTCTCTTCTACGACCGCCTGTTTTTTTGCTTTTTTATTCCTGCGTTTTTTCTGTTTCGGTTCTTTCTCCTGCCTGCCGCTCTCCGGCTCTCTACGGTCGGAAGAGTAGTCCAGTCCTCTGTAAGTATTCAGGTCTGCTTTCATATCGCGTCTTTTCAGAAGCAAATTGATCACAACAAAAAGCAGAACCACACACAGTCCGATCATTCCGTACAGAATTTTCATCAGGAGATTCACACGATCTCTGTAACAGCTTGTCTCTGCCTTAAGAGTGGTGATCGTATTCTCTGCTTCCTCCAGTGTCTC
>JAJBVF010000380.1 GCA_020859965.1 Clostridiales bacterium | reverse complement strand
TTTTTATATTGTACATGATAATTCGACAAACTGCAACTATCGGAGATAAGAAAATATTTCCGAAACGATCAGGCTGTAACAAGCCCGACCCATTCCTCTACCTGCTTTACGCTGGTGTCAAGCAACTCCGCGATATATTCCGGAGCTGAACCGGTTCTGTACATTTTTATTGCAAGTTCTTTCGCCTGATTCCTCCTGCCTTGCTCAATTCCCTGCTCGATTCCTATCTCAATTCCTTTCCCAATCAGCCATTCTGATATTTCGCTCATCGACTCATAACCTCCTTTTTCCTGCTTCAAATATCGTACGCGATCCGACAATTCCCCCTGGCTCATATCATCCGGATCCGCAGTTTTAAAATACTTCATCATTTTCGCAACTTCAGTTCCATCGTCTACAGCCGCATTCACATATATGACATGGCGGCCGTCATCATAGGATATAGCTGCTTTTCCCAACGTCTTTTTTACTGAGGAAACCGCTTCCCCTATCTCCCATATGTCTGTTTCACTGATATAAATGATGTACACATCCGGAAGCTGGTCGTAATTCAGACCTTTTTCCAGACTGCTCTTGTCAAGCATCGACCCATAGTATCTCGTTCGCCTTGCGTGGTCTACTGTATCCCTGCGCTGAATCTCCAGATTCATCAGACGCCCCGTGCCGTCTTCCGCAAGGACGTCCAGCACGGAATCCTTTGATGTCAGATTGAGCAGACGACACTGACCCTTGGCTTCAATCACTTCCAGATCTTCACTGTCCAGAATTTTCCTCAATACATACTGGCATGCTTTCACATCTTCCAACGCGATTGACACAAATGTGTCATTCAGCAAATTCGACTGCCGCATGGCATCGACAGCCTGTTGTATGGTGACCATGCGGCTCTGCTGTTCATTTCCCATAATTCCACCTCCGTAAACTAATAACAGATTCTTCTATATGTCCTCTATAGTTTATCTTTGGTGTAGCTTCATTATAATCGAAAATCATGCAAAGAACAAGAAGAAAATTGCAACACTGCAATGTTTCGCGTTCTCCTCTCGCTTTGTATCTCAGGAGTAAAATATGCGCTGCGTATCTATCATGGCATATATGCCAGGTAAATACACAGCGCACAAATCATTCCCACCGGATCTCTCACATAAATTATTCGCACCGGATCCCGAGCTTCTGCGCGTGCTGCCGCACGGATTCCCTGGTACGCCCTTTGAGCCTTTCTGCGGCGCAGGCGCCTTCTGTCGGATAGTACAGCCTCAGGATTTCGTCCTCGTCTTCGCTCCAGCGTGCCTTGTGAACCAGTTTTTCCCGCTGTGCCTGAGAACGGACTGCATTTTTGCTTTTTCCGTTCAGGCGGGCGGTGACGTTGCTTCCTTCTACCGGATACCATTTTTTCAGTATGGCTATCTCTCTCCGGCTCCAGTCATCGCAGGGAGCAGACAGGCCCTGCCGCCGCGCCTGCTGCGTGATCATGCTCCGGTTCCTTCCCGGAAGGCGCTCGATCACACGGATTCCTTCCTTCGGATACCACTCTTTCAGTGTCAGGAGTTCCTCCTTTGTCCACAGTCGTTTCTCTACTGACATCAATTATCCCCTCCTGCTGCTCTATATCCTCTATAAATGCCCATACTATTCTTTCCGACAAAATAAGTTCTGCTCATCTGCCTCTCAGATAATCCATGTAATGCGTATAACATCATCTTTATCATAGTAAAATCGGAGCAGATCTTCCTTAGTGCTGAACGCCGATACTTACTCGCTTTCATTTCTTCTAGCGTTCCCCTCATCCTCATCCTTGCGTGACATGCAAAGTGCTACAACAATCGTTGCCATGGATCCGAAAAACATCCCGATAAAAAACGCTATTACTGTTGCCATAGTTATTCCTTCTGTATTTCAAAGGCTTCCTGTTTTTTCGTCCGGATGGCATGTTCATTCCTGTCTTATACCAATTCCGGTGCAGTCTCCTGAGAGAAACTGCACCGGAACGGTTTAACTTCAATTATAGGAATGCATTATACTTCTTACCTGCTCTGTTTCTCGCAGTTTTTTTTATTACCTGTTTTTACTATGCTTTTCTTCTTCTGCTATAAATCAGCATTCCAGCGATTGCAGCCACTGCCAACAGCATGAGTACCGTATAAAGCTCGATCGGTGAATTATCTCCGGTCTGCGGGCTGTCTGTGCCTGCTTCAGTTTCAGATTCCGTCTCTGTCTCCGCCTCAGTTTCTGATTCGGTCTCAGTCTCCGGGGTCGGTGCCGTCGGATCGCTTACAGTGCCGGGATCTGCTGTCAGAAGACCATTCTCACCCTGATTCGGATCCGGACTTGTGCCTGTAGCTGTGGCGGTATTTGTGATGTTTCCTGCCTCGGCATCTGACTCGGTCACGATGTATTCCGCTTCAAAGGTCTGGCTCTCGCCCGGCGCCAGGCTCTCAATCGTCCATTCGTCCTCCGTCAGTTCATCCGTTACAATGATATTTGTAATCGTCAGGTTACCGTCGTTTGTCACGGTGATCTCGTAGGTGATCGTTTCACCCGGCTGATATGCTTCGCCGTCCTTGGGCGTACTGGTCGTCGTCTTAGTGACGGTCAGATGTCCGTTCGGGTCTTCCGTCGTAACCTCATCACTGCCTTCCCCTTCCGTCGGGGTGCCATCCGGATCCGTACCGGATGCGGTCGCCACGTTCTTTACGGAGCCTGCCAGGACATCTGCCTCTGTCACAACATAGGAAGTCGTAAAGGTCTTTGACTCATTCACGGCAAGAGAATCAATCGTCCATGACTCTCCGGTCAAATCATCTTTTACGGTGATATTGCTGACTGTTACATTGCCATTGTTTGTTACAACAATCTCATAAGAAATGGTATCTCCGGCTGCGGCCTTATATCCATCCGCCACCTTTGCTGTCTTCACAACACTCAGGCCCGGATAGCTTACCGGATCGTATGTATTTACAAACTCCGTGTCGCATTTATCCCCTGTCGTACTGTTCTTGTGGGCTGCTACCACTACGCCGATCGTGCCGTCCTCCAGATTCTGAACCGTCACAGTCACGTAATATACGGAAGAATCATAATTTCCACGGTCACCGCAGGTGCTGTTTGCCCCGCTCAATGCGGTGGAATCCTGCGTCAGCGTGTACTCATAAATTCCAACTCTCTCATAATCGATGGTAAATGATGCGCTTCCCGCACCGGTGATTGTGACGGTATCACTCGTCGGCATCGGTGCGCCGTTTGTCGTCGCCAGTACAAAGGTATAAGTTTCCGATGGGATATCGCTCTCGAGCGTGCCGTCCTCCCCACTGACCAGCACGGAAACCGGTATGGTCGCTGTAGCTACAGCCGATTCTGCCGCAAACACAGATACCGGGAGCAATGCCATGCACAGAAGTGCCGCCAGCATCACCGACCATATTTTGCAAATATGCTTTTTCATATCAAAACCCTCCTACTAATTTTTGCTCCTGTTTTTACTGCGAGTACGGAACCATTCTCGCTAATATCACTGTCCTCGCATCTTCATCTGTCGAAGAACAGGTTGATAACCCTAATACCTGCGGATTTTCATCTTCCCGCAGCGCGGCAATCGTGTCGTCGTGCAGAAATGTTGCGTTGGCTTCCGCAAATTCGAGAAGCCCTTCTATGTCAGTCTGCCACTGGCTGGGGCTGAAGATCGCCTCTTCCGATGAGTTTACCAGCAGGCAGGCAAAGATTTCGAGATTATAACTGCGGTCCGGCAAGATCAGCATGCCGGTCGTGTTTTCATTGAAAAAGTCCTCGTCCTCATACAGGTCAAGGTCCCCAAACATCTTGTGGTCTGCCATATGATGCCCATAGATCAGGCAGTAGGAATCCACAAAGTCTGTCGTATTCGCCGGATCAAGGAAAATGCTCCCGGCCAGCGCAAAATTGCCATATACATCGGTATTGATGTAGCTTAAAATGTTTTCACCCTGTACGATCGGGTGGTCGATTTCCGTATTATCCAGTGTAATCCAGGCACAGACATCCTCATTGATTGCCAGAAGCTCTTCAAAGGATGCGCCACCGTCTTCAGGATCCACCGTCGGCTTAACCTTCAGCAGGTCCGCCTGTACGTCCCCCGCTTCCGCATAGACCTGGTTGTTGTCCCAGAGCGAAAATGCCGCATACGCGCCAAATACGACCAGAACCAGTGAAATAAACAGGGTCATCAGGGAGTCGCACATCTTTAAGATTCGTCTTGCCATCCAATACTCCCTTTCGGATTGTTACTTTTGGGCCATACCATTAATAATCGAGCAGATACGTCATGGCGTGGTCGAGATCATAAGCATGGATCATGAATCCGCCTGAGGATTCGTGAGATGGGGCGGACGAACATCCGCCCCATGTCTTTTTGTTTCTCTTCTGTATCTTTGAGATTTTATCTTTCGTGGTTTTCTTTGTTTTTTTTCGCAGTTTGCCTTGCTTCTCTTTTGTATTTGCTTTTATTTCCTGCGTATTTTACACGCGAGAAACCGGATTTGCACTTGCTGGCAGAGATTAATATCTGTCAGACAGACATCTTCTGGTGATTACATAAGCAGCACCAATCAGAACAAGTGCAAGGATCAGGATGTACGGAAGGCTGTCGAGGTTGATGCCGGTGTCAACTTCATTTCCCTTATTATTAGTAACTGTTACACTATCTGTAGCAGAATCAATTTTCGTATTTGCATCATTGTATGCAATTGTTTCAGTATACCCTTCATATTCCGCCTCAGTAACAGTATAAGTCACACCATAAGGAAGATTTGTAATTTTAATTGTTTCGTCATCCTTAATATAGAATGTTGTCGCAGTTCCAATAGAAATAGATGTCGGATTTGTAGTTGTTACTTCATTTCCATCCTCATCCTCAGATGTTACGCTATAAGACAATGCTTCAACAGGATAAGAAGTTGCGTATGTCTTGTCACTTTCTCCTGTAAGAGTCACAGTAATAGCAAAATATTTTGTTTTATCTCCTAAATTACCGGTCACTTCTTTCTTGATGTCAAGTTCACCGGCAGAATAGATGTTATCAATAGTATCATCCTTAGCACCGTTTTCGCTTCCACTATGCAATTCATAACTCTGTACACTTAAAACTCCATTCGTCTGAATTACAACAACCTTCAGATAATATACTGTTGGATCATAGGTAACTCCTGCCAATTTATTATCAACTTCTGTTACCTTATAAGTATACACGCCAACACTTTCATACTTCGGAAGCTCTATACTCAAAGTATATTCTTTTCCATTTACATCTGCATCTTCTTCTGCAACGCTAATGTCATTTATTGACGGAGTAGGCATATTAGCTACAGTTACAGTACTTGCTGCGTCTGATAGAGCATAATTTTCAACAGTAAATTTAAAAGTATCTGCCGGGGATGTTGTTCCTTCGTTTTCTTCCGTATAAACCTTCTTAATAGTTGCCGTTACCGTTTGACTTTCTACAGGTGTAACCGTACTTGCAAACGCCGTTGTGCTCAGTCCCAGCATCATAACAGCTGACAGAGCAAGTGCTAAAAGTTTTTTCTTCATTTTGGATTCCTCCTGTTATTTTTGTTTTTTCCTTAATCTATGTAATCCCCACACGCATTACACAGTGGAACATTACCTTATTTAATAGTGCTATATACTTCTTCTGCGCAGGAAGGTGATGACCTTCCCTTTCACATCCGATAACGGGATTGGGCCGTATGTCCGGCTATCGGTGCCGTTTGTACGGTAATCGCAAAGGATAAATACGCAGCCTTCCGGCACCTGATACGGATAGGTAATCTCTTCTTTCGCATAGGTGGCGAAAAGGATTTCTCCGGACTGAACCGTTCCGTTTACCAGAAGCGTTCCGGTATCGTCCATGTTGACGACGTCGCCTTCACGCGCTACGATTCTGCCGATTTTCTGCTCGCCTTCCACCTTGTAGACAACCACATCTTCTCTGCTGTACTCGCCCTGGAGGCGATATGCAATCACCAGATCTCCTGCTTCGATAGTTGGGAACATTTCATTATCCGGCGCCTGCGTGATCAGAAGGAAGTGAGTCAGCAGCAACCATCCTATTAGTACAAGAACGGCTGCGCGAATTGCCAGGCTGATATAGCCGTTTCTTACTTCCGCGTTGGATCTACGGCGGCGGATGATGCGTTCCGCGGTAAGCGGTTCGTTCTTTTCTGGTTTTCCAGGCTTCCCGGATTTCTTAGAAACTCTACTTCCTTTGGTTATTTCAGTCTGGGATGATTCGGATGTCTTCTTTTCTTTGAGCATCGTTTTACCCCTTTTGCTGACTGTAGCAGCTACTGCTATCTGACTGACTGTCCGCCTTTTTCCCACCAAGAAATTCTAACTGGCGCTGAAGTTCTTTATTTTTCTCGACCATCTCGTCATATCGCTTCTTGATATTTTTAACAGCCATCTTATACCTTACCAGCTCCGCTTCTTTCAGCACGTACTTATCCAGAATGGCTTCGTGCGAAGCCCTTTCCGCGATCAGAGATCCCTCATACAGATGATTCAGTTCTTCTATTTTCCGCCAGACGTCTGCCTCATCTACACCATTTATCAAAGTTCTCCTGAACTTCACCATTTTCAGCCATTCCAGCATCTTCTGATGCTCTTTATTCAATGGCTTACTCGCATCCAGCCAATCTTTTTCATGTGAAGCCTTCGCCTGGCTTGCAACCTCTTTTTGCTCTTTACTGTCTGCTTTTTTACTACCTGCCATAGAGTCCTTTCATTATATGAGTATTACAACAGTCTCCTACGCCTGTGGTTCAGGAACGCTACGCCAAACAACATTACGCCAAACAGTATCGCAATATATGGAGTAGTGTCGAGGTCGATGCCGGTGTCGGGAGTGACATTTTTTTCGTTTGTCACGGTTATTGTAATGTCATCTGATCCAGCAAGTACAATAGTATATTTTCCATCACTTTCTGTCACATTTCCACTTGAACAAGAAACCGACACATTATAACCATCATAATTTGTTTCAGTTAAGATAATGCTACTTCCAATTGCTATTCCAGTTATCGTTTCTTCTTCTCCACTCTTTAATGAGAATCCATTATTACCTGTCAAATCTTTTTCGTTTTCATCTGTTAATGTAAACTCAAAAGTTTTTGTTGTGTCGCCCATATTACCCTTCACTATTTTAGTCACCGTTACATCCACGGTTTTCAATGTATTGGTAATTATGTAGCCAGTGCTGCTATCTCCTGTAATCTCAGCCGAATAATTTTTATCAGTTGTCTCTTCAACTGTGTAGATATTTTTTGCAACGCTTCCATCTATTAATCCATACTCCGGCAAATTTTCAAATGTATCCGTCCATCCATTCGTTTCCGACAATGTTAATGTTTGTTCGGTTGCCGACCCATTTTTATAAAGAGTTACAGTCACTGAATCGGGACGTAAGCTTGCTTCATTTTCATTATCTTCCCACTTTTTTATTACTGGAATATCTACAGTATTGATTGTGTTTGTTATTTCTGTGTTTACATTAGTTTCAACAGTAATAGTTGATTCAAAGAGATTCGATGCCGATATAACAAAATCATACCCGCTTCCATCAGGACATACATTACTTTTTTCAAGATCTACCGTTATATCCAGAGTAGCATTACTCACGCTCCCTGTATATGTCTTGTTGTTCAAAGTATAACTATAGTCATAAGAAACAGTTAAACGAATAATATCGCCAGTCTCTAATTCCAAGCTCAAATCATGAGACGTTTGATACTCATATTGTGATCCACTTGTGGTTGGTGTCCCATTAAATGTCACTGTATATTTTAAAGTACCGTTACTGCTATATACATACGCAGTTGTACTCATCCCAGTGATTGTAACGGTTCCTGAATACGTACTCGTTGTGCTTCCAGAGGATGAACTTGTAGTCACCTCGAGTGTTCCTCCACTCAAAGTATAACCCGTTACAGAACTCTCTTTAACATAGTAAGTTCCTTCATCAAGGCTAAGTTCTTCCCAAGTATAGGTCCAACTGTTTCCTTCAGAAAGCGTCGCCGTACCTTTTACATTGCCATTACTGTCAGTCAGAGAAACATCAATACTATCAGGTCTTATTCCCTCAGTATTATCACTATCATCCCACTTTTTAGTTACGGTTACGTTTACCACTTCCGTAGATGTATTAGTAATTGTTCCACTAATCGTTCCGCCATTTACCTGGGCATCCAAATGAGTATATTTTTTCGTTTGACTTCCCCAATCTTCTCCGTCTGGGCCGTAGTCACCACGATCATCAGCTGTCAATGCTATATCATTTTCTGATGAATCTGAGCTATCAGTTGTCTCTGCATCAGTTTCAGTAGAAGATGCTTTCGCAGTTTTTGTTTTAGTTTCCGATACTGCTTCCGTATCTATCTCATTGGAAGCATCCGTTTCCACAGTCGTTTCTTCCATTTCCATTGAAGTGTCCGTTGCCGCAGTCGTCTCCTCCGTCTCGCTTGATGTGTCCGTTGCCACAGTTGTCTCTTCCGTCTCACTTGATATGTCTGTTGC
>JAJBVF010000469.1 GCA_020859965.1 Clostridiales bacterium | reverse complement strand
GAAATAGTCTTAAAAATAAAATATCACAATATCCCCAAAGAATCCAGATAAACTTATGTTAATTTTCAGATTAAAATCATGAAAGAATATGGAAAGAAAGTGAACAAAACCTTAAATTTTATTTTTTTTTGTTGACTTTTTTCGGAATCTGCCTTATCTTTCATATGGTTTAGATTTGACATTCTTTTTACGTGATCTTTAACTAAGGAGACGAAGGGAAGGAAGCGTAGAATGAAGAACTGATGTGGGCCTGCCCACTTTGTTAGAGAGAGAGGACAAAGGGAAAATCTGCAGAGAGGAGGTCATTTCTGTTTGTCTGGTAATAGTATAAATGAAGAAATGTTCAAAGAGGGAAATCCCGGGGTGGAAAAAAAGCAAAAACACAGGGATGGGATGGCAAAAACGGAGAAGATTCCCAAACCGCGCAATCCCAAATATGATCGGATGATTACGGTGATGAACCGGTATTCTCTGCTGTTTCATGTACTTCTGGCCTGTTTGCTCTGTTTTGTGATCGAATGGATCTCAAGACATTCCTTCCTGGAGGCGTGCGAATTTGTTGTAGACCGGAATCTGGTGTTTCTGTACAATTCGTTCCTGGTATGGGCATCCCTGACCATTGTATACATAGTAAAACGCCGGATGGCAGCGAGAGTGCTTATCAGCGCTTTCTGGCTGTTTCTCGGGACAATCAATGGCTGTATTCTGGCGAAGCGGGTATCTCCGTTTGGATGGACAGATCTGAAAATGGTAGGAGATCTGTTCACGATGCAGAGTAATTATTTTTCAGATAAAGAGGCTATGATCGTGATCGGCGCGGTCGCAGCAGTATGCGTTATGCTGGTCATTCTCTGGATAAAGGGACCGAAATACAACGGGAATATTCATCGCATTTCCGGTGTGTTTATGATAGCGATCGTAGCTCTGATGGTTCCGAAGGTGACTGACGCGGCACAGAACAGCAATGTGCTGGCTTCTTATTTTGAAAACCTTGCGCAGGGCTATAAGGATTATGGCTTTGTTTACAGCTTTTCTTCCAGCGCCCTGGATCAGGGGATGAGTACGCCGGATGGTTATACGGAGGAAGCGATACAGGCAGTTCTCGACCATATGAATGGTGACGACAGTGCGCAGGCAGATGCCGATCGCTCGGAAGATGCCGACACTTCGTTATCCAGCGATGCGGATCAGCTGACAGATACAGACAGACAGGTAAATGCCGATACGGACGATCAGCAGAAGACTGACGGCGCATCGGCATCGTCTGTTCTTATGTGCAGCACCCGGTTTTCTTCCGATTCGGATGCATCACTGGTCAGGACAAAGACCGTAATGACTGCCTCGGCGAACGCAGATGAGGATGAAGAGGAAGAAACGACGGCACAATCGGAATCGTCCGCTAAGACAGAGGAGTCGGAAGCCTCGGAAGGAGCTGCGGACGGTGAGGGAGCGCTGACAGAATCTGCGGAAGCAGAAGAGTCAGAAGAAACAGAAGAAACAGAAGAAACAGAAGAAACAGAAGAGACATCAGGCTCGTATGACTGGGAGTATCCGAATATTATAGTTGTGCTTCTGGAATCGTTTATCAATCCGGATGAGATCAGTTTCCTTGAGACGAGCGAGGAAGCGGTTCCGAATTTTGAATATCTGTTTGATAATTATACTTCCGGATATGTGGAAGTGCCGGTCGTCGGTGCGGGTACGGCAAACACGGAGTTTGAAATCCTGACGGGGATGGGCATGCAGTTTTTCGGACTTGGCGAGTACCCCTATAAGACAATTCTGAAGGAGACGAACTGTGAGAGTATCGCCTCTGATCTTGCTACACTTGGCTATGACACGCATGTGGTTCACAACAATGGCGGTAATTTCTACAGCCGCGCAAATGCGTTTTCTCAGATGGGATTTGATACATTCACAAGTAAGGAACTGATGGACATCCAGGACTATACACCGCTGGGGACATGGCCGACGGATGAAATTCTTGTCGGTGAGGTAGAGAAAGCTTTGAATTATTCCTCAGATCAGCAGGATTTTGTATACTGTATCACGGTGGGAACCCATGGCGATTATCCGGATTATGAGGTCATAGAGGATCCGGAGATCGTGGTATCCGGAGTAGAAGATGAGGGGGAACGCTGGTCCTGGGAGTACTATGTGAACATGCTTCATGAGACGGATCAGTTTATCGGGGATCTCATTGAGATGCTTGAGGAGCGCGGTGAGCCGACTTATGTCGTGATGTTTGGAGATCACCTTCCGACGATGGGGCTTGAAGAAGAGGATATGGCTTCCGGCAGTCTGTTTCAGATGCAGTATATTACCTGGAACAATCTCGGTATGGAAAAGGATGACAGTGATATGACTTCCTATCAGCTCCTGGCAGACACGCTGGAAGAGCTTGGACTTGGCGGCGTCGGTACGATGTTCACTTTCCATCAGAACCGGGATTCCTATGACACGGAAGAAGAATATACAGATGCTATGGAATTGCTCCAGTATGATATTCTGTATGGCGAGCATTATGTATATGGCGGAGAAAATCCCTATCCGGCGTCTGACCTGATCATGGGTACGGAGGAAGTTGTGATCGATCAGATCATGGAGACGGATGATTACTGTTATGTGATTGGTGAGAATTTTACCAAATGGAGCAAGGTATACATTAATGATGAGAAGATCAGTACTACCTATTATTCCTCCACGATGCTTCGTTTCAAAAAGAGCAAGCTTTCCAAAGGGGAAAATACGATCGTGGTGAATCAGGTTGGTTCTTCGAGTACGATCTTCCGCAGTTCGAATACAGTGGAACTGACGGTTTCAGAGGAAACGGAAGAGACAGAGGAGATTCAGGCAGCTGAATGATTGCACCGATCTGCGGCTTACATTTTTTTAGAATTCGCGATTTGTGTATCGGGCGGTGCAGGATGCATAAGTTACGGATCGACAGGCACTTAGAGACAGACACAGGGAGTAGACGATGCTGAAAGTATTTCTGGTGGAAGATGAGACGATTATCCGTGAGGGACTGCGCGACAGCATTCCGTGGCAGCAGTATGGTTATACACTCGTGGGGGATGCCGGCGATGGAGAGCAGGCTCTGCCAATGATCCGTGAGACGATGCCGGACGTACTGGTCACGGATATCAAGATGCCGTTTATGGATGGATTGGCTTTGAGCGGTCTTGTCAGCCGGGAACTGCCAAATACGAAGATTATCATCCTCAGCGGCTATGATGATTTTGAATATGCCCGCCAGGCGATACGGATCGGTGTGGAACAGTACCTCTTAAAACCAGTTACAAAAGCAATGCTGATTAAGGCTCTGAATGAAGTGTCAGAGAAGATCAGCAGTGAGCGGGAGCAGGAAAATTATATGGAGCGCTTTCGCAGCGAGGTGCAGGAATATGAACAGTTCTCCAGAAGAAGGTTTTTTGAGGAGATCATGACGGGGCAGCTTTCTGTGGAAGAAATTTATGAGAAAGCGAACCAGCAGGGGATTGCGATCCATGCGCAGAGCTACAATATCCTGTTGTACAGTATTACATCTTCGCATGGCCCCCGTTCTGCGGGCAGCGAGTCGGAATGGGGAGAGCTTCAGGAGGCACATGATGGTTTGACACATTTTTTCATGATGTATCCGGAGTATCTGATGTTCCGGTGGAATATTCAGACCTGCGCGGTTCTGATCAAAGCGGGAAATGGTCAGATGGAAGATCTGATCCAGCGCTTTCTTGACACGATTCGTATGCATGTCCTTCCAATCGAAAACAAGGTAGACTGGTACGTAGCGATCGGGGCGGAGACTTCGCGCCTTTCCGGTTTGTCAGCCTGTTTTGATGAGGTAAGCCGTATTTATTCTTACCGCCACCTGCTGGATGGCATTCACGTGCTGACCAGGGAAAATACCCTTGCGCTGATGGAGAACGAGACAGAGGGCAGTCTTAAAAATATAGATATGTCTCAGTTTGACCCGTCTGTGCTGCGGAGATTTCTGGAAAACGGACAGTCGGAGGAGATCAGTAATTTTATAGACGAATATATAGGGGAAACCCGTGACGCGGCTGCTTCACGCCTGTTCTGTCAGTATCTGATGCTGAATGTTCGTTTTACTGCGATCGCATATCTGGAATCACTGGGGTATGATCAGAAGGAATTTATTAATGATTTTCCGAATGTGCAGCTTGCTGCCAGAGGTTTAAGCGGATCGGAGCTGAAGGAATATATGCGTTCCATCCTTGTGCGGGCGTTTGAACTCAAAGAGAAAAAGTCGAAAAGCCAGAGTAAGACCGTGATCCTGCAGGCTCTGGAATATATAGACCGGAATTTTACGGATGAAAACATATCTCTTAAAGAAGTAGCAGGGTATGTAAATGTCAGCGCGAATTATTTCAGCGCGGTATTCAGTCAGGAGATGCAGCAGACCTTTGTAGAATACCTGACGCAGAAACGGATGGAGCGCGCAAAAGAATTGCTGCGCGGCTCCGAACTCCGTTCGGCAGAAGTGGCCGCTAAGGTGGGGTATAAAGATCCTCATTATTTCAGCTTTGTATTCCGCAAAACACAGGGCTGTACCCCTCGTGATTACCGAGCCGCCGAACGAAGGTGAGGGGGCAAGACGCCGTCGTGGAGAATTATCTATGAAGAAAAAACGAAAAACTGCCGCTCCGGTGACCCTGGACCGGCAGATGCGCACACTTCTGATCACTTTTTTTGTACCTGTGCTGGTGATGATGTGCTTTCTGTTTGTGGCTTTGATCAACTACGTGAACCAATACACATCAATTCTGCACAATGTCACCACTGCTTCCGAATTCAATCAGGATTTCAAAGAGACCATTGATCTTAAAATGTACTATTATGTGGTAGGGAGTCATTATTCGGATGGCCTTCCGATCGAGGAGGTAGAGGACGCACAGGAGCTTGCGCGGGGACTTCTTGAGACGACGACACAGGATGAGAGCTGGAAAGCAATCAATGGCGTGCTCGAATTGTGTGAAAACCTGGAGGATAAGATTTACCTGATCGAGGCGACGGACAATTATGACGACCGGCAGACTCAGCTGGAAAATAACATTTATGTGCTGACCGAATTGATACAGGAGTATATGTACAACTACCTGTATCATGAAGCTTCTCTGCTTGACAGCCTGCAGGCGGAGATGGTGAGAAACCTGTGGATGGAGCTCGGGCTGATTCTGGCGGCGGTTCTGCTGCTTCTGATCGTTATGCTTCGCCGCTCTCTCCGTTTTGCCCATTCCATTACCATGCCGATCAGTGATCTGTGTACGCGTGTGAGGTCGATCGGTGATGGGGATCTGACAGCGCGGACGCCGATCCAGGCGCAGGAATATGAGATACAGACGCTGAGCAATGGCTTTGAAGACATGGTGGGACGCCTGAATCAGCAGATTGAACAGAATCGGGAGGAACAGACCCGTCTGCGAAGCGCGGAGCTGGCTCTTTTGCAGGCTCAGATCAATCCCCATTTTCTTTACAATACCCTTGATGCTATTGTATGGCTGATCGAAATGGAACAGAACGAACAGGCTGTAGAGATGGTTACCAGCCTTTCCTCCTTTTTCCGTTCTTCCTTAAGCAATGGTCAGGATGTGATCACCCTGCGCGAAGAGGAGCAGCATGTGCGCAGCTATCTGGAGATCCAGCATGTACGGTATAAAGATATCCTGGAATATGAGATCGATATCGCGCCGGAACTGGCTTCCTTCCGGATTCCAAAGCTGACCCTTCAGCCACTGGTGGAAAATGCACTTTACCATGGGATCAAGCTGAAACGCGGGCAGGGGCATATCCGTGTGTCCGGCCGGATGGAGGTGCTGGATTCGAGGGGGATGCTGGTAAATGTGCCGGAACAAAAGGAAGAGGCCAGACGGCTCAATCCTTCTGCGGCGGTCATCATTCTCACTGTAGAAGATAACGGCGCCGGAATGGATGCCGAACGTCTGGAACAGGTGCGCGGCACGCTCAAGCATGAGCAGAACATCGGGTTTGGTGTGGCGACGGTGCACGAACGGCTTCAGCTCATGTTCGGGCAGGAATACGGGCTGCAGATAGAAAGCGCTCCTAGCGAGGGTACCCGCGTGACGGTGCGTATTCCGCCACAGGAACTGTGAGATGCTCACAGGGTGACCCTTCGGCAAAAAATCGACTATTCAGAACAGCAGGCTACAGGCCTATGCTGCCGCTTTGGTCGGCGCCTGTCTTTTCATTTCGATGCTGTTTTGAATTGTTACAGAAAAATAAGAAAGTGCAGGTGAGCAGGATGAGAAGAAAACAAGGAAGAAATAAGGGAACAGGCATGAAATTTGCTGCACTGTTTTTTTCTGTACTGCTCACGGCAGCTCTTTCCGGCTGCGGGCGGAAGTCTCTTACGGGACTGGAATCAGAAGAGGCAGCGGAAGAAGAAGGGCGGATTGCAGTTGCTTTTTCAGAGGTTGGCGCGGAATCAGACTGGCGCGTGGCAAATTCGGAATCCATGCGCGCGACTTTTACAGAAGAGAATGGATATGAATTCTATTTTGAGGACGCGAAAGGAAAACAGGAGAATCAGATCGCAGCATTGCGCAACTATATTTTACAGGGCGTTGATTATATCGTGCTGGATCCGGTTGTGGAGACCGGATGGGATGAGGTACTGCAGGAAGCAAAGGATGCAGAAATCCCGGTGATCGTCGTAGACCGGATGGTTGATGTAGAGGATGAAACATTGTATACAGCCTGGGTTGGCTCTGATTTTAAAAAAGAAGGGGACACTGCAGTCGAATGGCTGGAACAGTATCTGGAAGAACAGGGACGTGCCAGTGAGAAAATCTCCATCCTCCATGTGATGGGGACTCTGGACGCTTCCGCGCAGCTTGGCAGGACAGCCGGCCTGGAGGATGGCGTGGCAGAACATGACAACTGGGAGATCGTAGATCAGGTACTGGGAGAATTTACACAGGCGAAAGCTTATGAAGTAGTATCAGAGGTGCTGGAGAGGACGCAGGATATTGATGTGATCTACTGTGAAAATGATGATTCTGCGTTTGGGGCTATCCAGGCATTGGAGGAGGCCGGAATTACATATGGGACAGACGGTGATGTGATTCTGATCTCTTTTGATTCGACGGAAGCGGGGCTGACTGCATGTATGGAAGGCAAGATCAATCTCAATGTAGAATGCAATCCCATGCATGGACCGCGTGTGGAAAAGATTATCTTACAGCTTGAAGCAGGAGAGACTCCGGAGAAAGAATATTATGTAGAAGAGACCTGCTTCACACCAGAAATGCTGACAGAAGAACTGATCGCGTCAAGAGGGTATTGACGGTTATTCCGGGGATGCCGTGCTGTCTCCCTGTCCGATCGTCCAGGAACACTGGACGGAGGAGGCTTTTTTCCCATCTATTCGCGCAAGCAGGAGTTCTGCTGCGATTCTTAACAGTTCCGGTTCTGTGCAGGAAGCACAGGTAATGCGCGGTATGTTCCGCGCTTTTTTTGCGCTCTGACTGACTGTATCAAAGGCGGCTACCGATACGCGCTGCGGCACTGATATTCCCATATGGTTTAACTCAGGAATAAGTTGACGGGCGATGGCGCAGTCCTGGCAGATAACTGCTGTGCAGTCGGCAAGATGAAGCCGGATAAAAGAGAGTAGTAGCTTTGTATCCGGAGCCTGTGTGGCGAGCGGATCATACCATAGAAAATTCCGGTCATCGAAGCTTAAATCTTTTTCACAGAGTGTATGCAGGATGGCAGCGTATCGTATTCGCGCACTTTGATCGTCGAGGGGAAAGATTCCGGCAATTTTTTTATGCCCGAGTGTGAGCAGATGGCGGGTCAGCAGTTCTCCTCCATCAAAATGATCCGGAGATACCTGAAGAACGTCAGAAAGCTCCGGATAAGCGTCGCCGAGAAATACAATGGAAGTACCCTTTGCGATGAGTTCTTTATAAAGAAAAAGGTTAGGATTAGGAAAAGCAGTACGTACACCGATTGCCAGCAGACCCCGTACCGGCTGCTTCAGCAGATTGAGGAGAAGCTCCCGTTCTTTGGCAACACGGTTCTCAGTGCAGTAAACCTGGACGGAATATCCGGAGGAATTGAGAATTGTCTGGGCTTCGCTGATCTCGTGAAAGGCCGGGAAACTGGTGATCTCCGGCAAAAATAACGCAATATTGCTAAAAGAGAGGGCGACAGGAAATGCGGAAGAAGAAATGTAGGAACCGCTTCCCTGGCGTCTGTCGATGAGTCCTTCATCGGCCAGAAGCGAGAGTGCGCGCCGCACGGTCTGACGGCTGACCTGATATCTTTCCATCAGCTCCGCCTCGGTCGGAAGGCGACGCTCGCCGTATGGTCCCCGATGGTTGATTTCTGTTTTTAATGCGTCCGCAAGGATTTTGTATTTCAGAGCCATATTTACTCCTTCTGCAACATGCATGTACAGTCCTGCATATGCTTTTGAACAACTGCCGGATATTATTCTCCCTGATTTTAGACTGTAACAGGAGCGAATGTCAATTCCAGGATGATAATTTTCCCTGTTTTAAGAAGAAATTTTTCCATGAACGCGGG
>JAJBVF010000503.1 GCA_020859965.1 Clostridiales bacterium | reverse complement strand
GGTGTAGATCTGGTTATCGCTGAAAAGCAGGCACAGTTGGATGAATGGGCAAGTGAACAGTAAAATATGATTTGAAAAGGCGAGTGAGGTGACTCTAATGTGCGTTCACCGCACCGCCTTTTTTATTCCCTAATTGTACCTGCAATGCGGGCAGGAACGCTTAGGCTGGAAAGGAGATCAGGGAGCGTGAAGAAAAAAAGACTGAAAAAATTCGATAGAAAAACGATGGTTCTATACGCGATGATGCTGCCGGGACTTATTTACTTATTTATTAACTGTTATATGCCGCTTCCCGGTCTGGTTATTGCGTTTAAAAAGTTCAATTATGCGAAAGGAATCTGGGGCAGTCCCTGGGTAGGCCTCAAGAATTTTATTTATCTGTTTAAATCTCCGGATACGTTTAATATGATAAGAAATACATTAGGATATAATTTTGTGTTTATCCTTCTTGGAAACATATTAGCGGTGGCGATAGCCATTATGCTGTATTTCCTGCAGGGAAAAATGAATAAAAAAGTGTATCAGACTGTTATTTTAATTCCATACCTTTTATCAACTGTTATTGTATCTTATGTGGTTTACGCATTTCTGGGGCAGGAAAGTGGAATATTGAACAATCTGCTGGTGTCTCTTGGAAAAGATAAAATCAGCTGGTATACGGAAGCAAAATACTGGCCTGTAATTTTAACCTTAGTATATCTGTGGAAGAATTTTGGCTACTCCAGTATTTTATATTATGCTACGGTGGTGGGAATTGATACTTCCCTGTATGAGGCTGCCATGACTGACGGCGCGAATCGGGCAAAGCAGGTATGGCATGTGACACTTCCAGGGCTGAAAAATACGATTATTACGGTGACGCTTCTTCAGGTTGGCAAAATCTTTTTTACAGATTTTGGATTGTTTTATCAGGTGCCAATGCGTTCCGGGTTGATTTCTTCTGTGACGGACACGCTGGATGTATTTGTGTATAAAAATCTGACTCAGTTAAATGATATCGGACGTGCTGCAGCGGCAGGATTTTTACAGTCAGTGCTTGGCTTTATTCTGATTTTGATCGTGAATATGATTGTACGCAGGATTGATAAAGAGAGCGCATTATTTTAGAGGAGGATGTTATGGCAAGTAAAAAAAGACGGATAAGTCAGTTTACGCTGAATGCTATTTTTATAATATTGGTAGTAATTACCGTTGCTCCACTGTTGCTGCTGATTTCCTCATCTCTGACTGAGGAAGCGACGCTGCTGAGGGACGGTTATAATTTTATACCAAAAAAGTTTTCATTGGAGTCTTATCGATATCTGTGGAATTCTGGTAGCAGGATTGCAAGAGCCTACGGCATTACGATATTTGTAACATTTGCAGGAACAGTAATGAATTTGTTCCTGACCATTACGTTTGCTTATCCATTGTCCAGAAAAGAACTGCCATTTCGGTCGTTCTTCGCATTTTATGTATTTTTTACCATGCTGTTTAACGGCGGCCTGGTGCCGACGTATATGATGTGGACGCAGACGTTTCATATTAAAAATACAATCTGGGCTCTGATCGTTCCAAGACTGATGATGAACGCGTTCTATGTTATTATGATGCGCTCTTATTTCCAGTCATCTATTCCGGATGCTTTGATTGAAGCCGCAAGAATTGATGGCGCGGGGGAAGTAAAAATTCTGACGGATATTGTATTGCCGCTCTCCAAACCTATGCTCGCCACGATTGGACTGATGGCAGGTTTGGCCTATTGGAATGACTGGCAGAACAGCCTGTATTATGTGACAGATGAGTCACTGTTTAGCATCCAGGCAATGTTGAATACAATTATGACAAATATTCAATATCTTTCTAACAATGCGGTGGCCTCCTCAGGATCTGTGGCAAGTCTGCCAAGTGCAGGCGTACGAATGGCGATTGCGGTGATTGGCGTGGTACCTATATTATGTATTTATCCATTTTTCCAGAAGTATTTTGTAAAAGGCATCGTGGTAGGCGGCGTGAAAGGCTGATTTGCGGGCAAATAGATAAACGGATTTATTTTTTCCTGAAAGGCGGAGAAAACGTATGAGAAAAGACATCAGACTGGAAACAGGCTGGAAATTCTATAAATCAGAATATGGCTGTACAGAAATGCCGGATTTGACTCTGCCGGGATGGCAGAGCGTAAACATTCCCCATGACTGGGCAATCGGTGGGCCTTTTTCACCGGAAAACGATCCGCAGCCGCTGGAAAGCTCCGTGCTGGATTATCATGAGGGAATGATCCAGATCGGGCGCACCGGCGGACTCCCGATCAAAGGCTGTGGCTGGTATATGTTGGATCAGTATTTTCCGGAAGGCTATGCCTCTTATACGCTTGAATTTGACGGGATTATGAATCACGGAGCAGTATATGTGAATGGGCATAAGGCAGGTGAGAGACCTTACGGTTACAGTTCTTTTTCCGTAAATGTAACTCCTTATATAAATGCGGCTGAAAACAACAGAATTGTGGTTCGGGTCAATTCCATGGACAAAACATCCCGCTGGTACCCGGGCGCGGGTATTTATCGTCCGGTTCGGCTGGTTATGAAAGAAAAAAATCATGTGGCATATCATGGAATTCATATTCGAAGTGAGTGCGATGTTGCCGGAAAAACCGCTCATCTGGATATTTCCTGCGAGATTGTAGGTTGCGGGAAAGTAAAACACCGTATTTACGACAGAACAGGGATATTGATACTGGAAACAGAAGGAATCTGCGCAGAGGCAGAATTGAAAAATATAGATTTGTGGGATGTGGAGAATCCAAATCTGTATACTCTGGTGACAGAAGTACTGGAGGAGAAGCATGTGGCGGATCGGGTGAGTACTCCTTTTGGACTGCGGCAGGCGGAGTTTGTGAAGGGGAAAGGCTTTTATTTGAATGGGAATCGTACAGAGATTAAGGGAGTGTGTCTGCATCACGATTTCGGCATGCTTGGCGCAGCTTACCAGCGCAGTGTAGCGAGACAGAGACTTTCTGCGCTTAAAGAGATGGGGTGTAATGCAATTCGCACGACACATAATCCGCCCTGTCCGGAGACATTGGATTTGTGTGATGAATTGGGAATTTTGGTTTTGGAGGAGGCTTTTGATGTCTGGCATACTCCGAAAGCTTTGAATGATTACGCAAATGAATTTGAGGAGTGGGCTGAGCGTGATCTGAGGGACATGATCCGAAGAGACAGGAATCACCCCAGTATTTTTCTGTATTCTATAGGAAACGAGATCCCGGATCAGGTGCGGGCAGAAGGCAGAGACACCTGCAGATGGCTGGTGGATATCTGCCATGAGGAAGATGACACCAGACTGGTGACATGTGGATTCAATCGGCCAAAAGCTGCGGTAGAGAACGGACTGACAGAGGAAGTGGATGTAGTAGGCCTGAATTATTCTCCTTCTTTTTACAGGGAATATCATGAAAAGTTTCCAAATTGGTATCTGATTGCAACAGAGACCTGTTCTTCTGTCTCTTCCAGAGGGGAGTATTATACTCCGGCAGAAATAGAAGTGCCTCCGGTGAAACACGAAAATTTACAGGTAAATTCCTATGATTACAGCGCGGCTGCCTGCGCTTATATCCCGGATGTAGAGTTTGAGGCGCAGAAAACGGCGCCGTATGTGGCAGGACAGTTTGTATGGACCGGATATGATTATCTGGGAGAGCCTACACCTTATCGCGAGGAGTGGCCCAGCCGCAGTTCCTATTTCGGGATTTTTGATCTGGCGGGAATGAAGAAAGACCGTTACTACGCCTATAAAGCGAATTGGAGCAGTGAGCCGGTCCTGCATCTTTTTCCTCATTGGAACTGGGAACCTGGACAGCTGGTGGATGTTCACTGCTATACAAACCAGGCGGAGGCAGAATTGTATCTGAATGGCAGGAAACTACCGGAACCGCAGAGGCAGGGACATCGTCTGATCTGGAAGAATGTTGTCTTTGAACCGGGAGAATTAAAGGCTGTCGCATATAGTCAGGTTGGAAATACAAAGGAAATCATTTGTGAGAATCATAAAATAACAGCCGGGAAGCCGGAGCAACTGATGATTTCATGGAATCCCAGAGAAATTCATCCGGATGGGAAGGAAGTAATCTATGCGGAAGTGCAGGTTGTAGATAAATATGGAGTTTTGTGTCCTAATGCAAATAACCGAATCACCTTTCAGGTATCCGGTGCAGGAAATTATCTGGCATCCGATGCGGGAGATGCTACCAGTACCAGAATTTTTTCCGAACCATATTGTGAGGCATTTCATGGGAAGGCAGTATGTGCTGTGGCGGCAGGAAATCAGGAGGGCGCAATTCTGATTGAGGCTATGGCGGAAGATCTGAAGCCGGCGAGCCTATTGGTACGTGTAAAAAGATAGAAGGAAAGAGGAGGAAGAAGATGCAAAAACAGAAACCTGGATCAGGCGATATAGAAGAACTCATGAATGCGTTGACACTGGAAGAAAAGTCTCTTCTGGTATCCGGCGGAGGAATTTACATATCCAGAGAGATCGAACGACTTGGTATTCCATCGGCTCTGTTTCTCGACGCCAGCTGTGGCATCAATATTCGTCAGTATCTGGAAGCATTGTATGATATGGGGAAGATCTGTGATCAGAAGGAAAAGGAACAGAATCAGACGGAAGGTATCGGTACGATGGCGCGATTTGGGAATATTGCGGAAAATATTACTCATCCGGAAAATCTGGATCAGACAGACCGAAAGCTGCTGGAGTCGTTCCTTTCTTATATTGAAAGCAGAATTGGAGAACGACAATATCCAAGCTGTTTTCCTTCCAATACTTTGCTGGCGGCAACCTGGAATCGGGATGCTGTGTATCAGGATGCATGTGCAGTGGGAACAGAAGCATCTGCTTATGGAGTGGATGTGCTGTTGGGAACACCGTGTATCAATATTCAACGGGATCCCAGAGGCGGCCGTGGATTCGAAAACTATTCAGAAGATCCCTGCCTGACAGGGGAGCTGGGAGCAAGCTTTGCAAGAGGTATCTCGGATCAGGGGGTTATCGCGAATGCTAAGCATTTTGCGGCTAATAACCAGGAGACGGATCGAATGTTTGTAAATGAAATAATTTCAGAACGCGCTCTGCGTGAAATCTATCTTCCGGCCTTTCAGAATTGTGTGCAGAATGGCAGAGTAAAAAGTATTATGTCTGCCTACAATTGGATCAATGGACACCCATGCGCACATAATCATTGGCTTTTGACAGAGGTTTTGCGCAAAGAATGGGATTTTGAGGGCTTTGTAGTATCAGACTGGAGGGCAGCTTACGATTTAACTGAATCGGTGAAAGCGGGGAACAACCTGGCTATGCCGGGACCTCGTGACCCGGAAGAAATTCTGGATGCTCTGAAAAGCGGTCAGTTGACGCAGAAAGTGCTGGATGACGCTGTAAGAGGTTTTCTGAATGTATTGCTTGAAATGCCGGCGGTGAAGGGAAGAAAACATACGAAAATCGATTTTGAGGCTTCTGCTGAAATTGCTTATAAGACAGCGTTGGAAGGTATTACACTGCTGAAGAATGAGAAGCAGACATTACCTCTCGCTCCTGATACGGAAGTGGCGTTATTCGGAAGCAGGGCGGACCAGTTTATTGAAAGCGGAACCGGGAGCGGTCATGTATTTACCGATAAGACAACTTCGCTGAGAAAATGTATGAAGGCTAATGCGAGCAGAGAAAATCTTCTGACGGAAGGTTTTACAGAACGTACAGAAGCGGCGGTTGTTGTGGTGTCTACAGAAGGGCAGGAAGGCGGGGATAAGCCGGATATGAAACTGAAACCGGAAGATCTGATGCTGCTGAGTGATGTATTGCGGTATGCAAAAGAAAAAAACATTCGGGTGGTCCTGATTCTGAATGTTTCTGGTCCGGTGGAAATGGAAGATTTTATTGATGATCTGGATGCGTGTCTGGATGTATACTATCCTGGTCAGGAAGGAGCCAGGGCAACAGCAGATCTTTTATATGGCCGGGCGAATCCATGCGGAAAACTGCCCCATACCTATCCGAAATACTACAGGGATGTGCCTTCCTATGGAAACTTTCCGGGATATGACCGTGAAGTAAATTATGGAGAGGGCATTTATGTTGGATACCGCTGGTATGATACGAGGAAAATCACGCCGAGATTTGCTTTTGGTCATGGACTGTCTTACACGCAGTTTGAAATGAAAGATCTGGTATTAGAAAAAGAAACTGTTTGTTGCGACCGGGAAGATACTATTTGGGCAGATGTTACGATAAAAAATATCGGCAAAGTATTTGGAAAAGAGGTGGTTCAGCTTTATATCAGGGATGTGGCGTCTACTCTGGACAAACCAGAGAAAGAACTGAAAGATTTTAACAAAGTCGCGTTACAGCCAGGAGAATCAGAAACCATAAGATTTAGAATAGACAGGCAAATGCTCTCTTCTTATGATACAAAACTCCATGGATGGATCTGTGAACCGGGAGATTTTGAAATCCTGATAGGCAGTGCTTCAGATGATATAAGGGTTCGGGGCCGATTTCGGGCGGAAGGGTACAATCCGTATGGATATACCGGAAAAACTCCGATTATATCGCTCAGTCTGGATGAGAGAGCGGTGAAGATTATTCTGGAAGATATGAAGGGAGCAGTATCTGAAGCGGAGTTCTTTAACATAGCGTATTTTGGACAGAGACATAATCTGGACGTGGTATGGGAGACGATGCTGTCTGAGAAAATAATCGGAACAAAGGAGGAAAAAACCCGGATTTATGAGAAGATAAAAAAGCATTTAGCTGTATTAGATGTGTCCGAAGCGAATCTGAGGGAAAAGTTCGTTTTTTAGCTTGCAGGAGACAGAGCAGAGATTTATAATGTAACTTATCGGGAGAAATTATTCAGAGGCTGCGGCAAAAACATTAAGGATGATGATTTTGCGGTGGCCTCCGTTTCGATGAAGGAGGGAAGTGGCAGTTGGTGAGAAAAAGACGTTCATTGAACAGAACCATATTCATTATTGTATCGATCAGTTATATTGCATTGCTCGTACTGCTGCTTTCCCTGAATTATTATCTGATTTATGCATATCAGAAAAATAACAGAGAACGGGAAGAAACAGCTTTGGAAAGCTATGTGGAGCAGATCTCTGAGAATATGGATAAAACACGTCGGGTCATATACGACATATATATGGAAAATGAGGATTTTGAAGCACTGACAGGAGATTTGTCTGAGGTTGAATGGTATAGCCATAGCTATGATCTCTGCGGAACCCTGGAAGGTCAGATGTTGATTGATGGAGAACTGCAGGGTTTTTATCTGATTAACAGAAATGGCGATCTCCACAGATATAAAGTAAATACGGAGAGTGTTCCGTCAGATCATGCCCGGCATATCTGCGAAGCACTGCTGTCACTGCAGAGTTTAAACGAGGAAGAACAGCCGAGTGGATGGTTTAGCCTGACGATTGATGAAGATCTCTATATCCTTACCTGTTATCAGAAGGGAAACGTTGCCCTTTATGGTCTGCTTACACTGGGTGATGGGGAAGAAATCCTGGAAGAGCAATTGCAGAAAACAGTGGATATGCTATTGATCTCAGATGGCACGATCGTCTGCGGACAACAGCCGGAGGATGGACTGAACATTCAGAAGGAACTGGGAAGTGCGAAAAGCTATTATTTTCATCGTGGGCTGAATTATGTAGTTTACGCAAGAAGATTGCCGGATATGAATGTATGGATCTGCCCGGTTTTAAAACATGGACTGGCAGATTATGTGACCATACAGCATATCTTACTGTTGATGCTTACGGTAGTGTCGGCGGCAATGGCGGTGTATTTGACGTTTTATCTGCGGAGCAATATGGTAAAGCCGCTGATTCGCCTCCGGAATGAAATGGAAAAGATACGAAAAGGGGAATGCCGGAATATACCGGATATGGAGACAAGGTTTTTAGAATTGCAGGAGGTCACGGAAACGTTGCAGACGATGATTGCTCAGATTGAAAACCAGAGACTGCAAATTTATGATGCAGTAATTGAAAAACAGAAAGCGCAGCTGCAATATTTGCAGATACAGCTGCAGCCTCATTTTTACCTGAATAGTTTGAAAGTACTGAATGCGTTAACGATAAGTAACCAAAAAGAAAAGGCGCAGGCATTGATTCTCCGACTATCGGATCATATGCGTTATCTTATGCAGGTGGAACGGGAGTCAACTACTCTTGAAAATGAAGTAGAGTTTGTTCGAAATTATGTAGAATTGCTGATGCAGATGTCCGGGAGAAAGATTGAGATAAATATTGATATAGATCCGGAAACACTGCAGTGGGAAGTTCCCGTGCTGGTTATTCAGACTTTTGTAGAAAACAGCTTTAAATACGCAAAGCTGGGAGATGTGAATTATGTCCTGTTGCTTCAGATCAGTGTAAATCGGCTGAACACGGAAGAAGGAGATTTTCTGGATATACAGGTCAGCGACAATGGACAGGGATATCCGGAAACTGTGCTGGAGGATGTTTCACTGGAACCCAGAAACGGGGATATGCATATTGGCATTAACAATCTGCGCCGCAGATGCAGATTATTAT